>JBHHUI010000099.1:0-7754 GCA_046753805.1 Anaerolineales bacterium | reverse complement strand
GAGCCGAAGTTGTCGCGCCGGAAGCGCGGCCAGGGAGCGTTTCCATATCCCTGCAGCCCGGTCTTGGTCAGCGTGGTGACCACGCCGTCCGCGCTGACCACGCTGACGCCATACGCGCTGATTACCGCGCCGCCCGTCACATCGGCCGTGGAGCCGAGCGGGAAGGCGCTGGCTGCGCCGCTCTGCCGGTCGATCACGTGTAGTTGCCCCCCGGCGGCGAGCAGCACGTACTGGTCGTCGGCCAGGGTGGGCGTGCTGGCCTGGGTGCGCTGTACGTCGAACAGGCGCGTCAGGCTGCAGTCCGGCCCGATGCGGAATAGACTGGCCTGCATGTCGTTCTCGGCGGCGCGGGCGGTCACATAAGCGTTGCCTTCCGCGTCCACCACCGGCGCCTGGTAATAGCCGGCCGCGCCCCGGGTGGGGATGCTGGGGATGAGCGCGCGGCAAAGGAGGGTCAGGTCCGCAGCGCGCAGGCGCGCCACCGGCGCAAAGGGCTGCCCGTCCGTGCTGCCCAGATATTGCGCCCAGATCGCGTCCCCCGCCACGGCGACCTCTCCCACCACTGCGGACTCCAGGTGCCCGATAGTGCGACAACCCATGTCGCCGTCGTCGTAGGCGGCCAGGATGTTGAAATCGCGGTCGATGCGCAGCACGCTGCAGGCGTGCAGCGCGTTCTCCGGTGGGGCTGCGCTCCCATCGAGGCCGCTGCCGTTGCCCATAAAGTAAACCGCTCCATCCGTCGTGGGGCCGCCGGTGGTCCACCCACGCAGGCCGTTGGTGCGGTCCAACCGCTGCAGCACGTCCCCCTGGGAGGTGACGGCGACCAGTGCGCCGCAATCTGGGTTGGGGCCGTTTTGGCAGAGGGGGAACGGCGAGTTTACGCTGCCGACAATGTAGGCCCCCAGCTGCGCGTCCCACAACCCGGCCGAATCGATGCCGACCTTCAGCGGCCGGTCGAAGGCAACCTGCTCCCCACGCAGCCATAGCACGCTCCCCTGCGCGCTGCCGACCAACGGCGCGATCAGCCATCCCCCGGCGTAGGTGGGCGTGCCTTCAAGGCCCACGCCCTCAACCAGGACGAAGGCCTCCCCCGTGCGGGCCGAGACGGCATAGAGGCCCGGCTGGACCGGGTCGTCGGCGCAGTGCGCAACGGGGCTGTCTGTTTCGTCGAGCTTGGGTTGGAGCTTGTGCGTGCCGAATACGACGAATTCCTCGATCACCAGTGGCGTCGTGACGACGGCGAGACAGTCCGTGTCGAACAGGCGGGTGACGATCTGGGCGTCAGTGGTGGAGATGCTCGCGCCCTCCAGTGGCGAGGTCGTGATGAATCGCGCGCCGGCGTCGGGAGACGTGGTCTCCGTCGGGGACGGCGAGGCAGCGACTTCGGCCGGCGCGGCGGTGGGGGCCGGCAAGGAGGTTGGTGGTTGGGTATTCGGTATTGGCGAGGCCACCCCCGGCGTGGTTGTCTCCTGTATGGGTCGATTGCCCAGCGGAGCCAGACTGGCGCAGGCGATGGCAAGCAGCGCGGACAGCGCGACGACAGTTGCAATGCGTTTCATGTTTCTCCTCATGTTTTAAGACTCATTGTATGACAAGTCGCTCGTGCCGGGCGCGCCGCAATGTGTGTCGGAATGCGCGCCTCCGCTGCTGGACGAAACCCGGCGCAGCCGGCGTTAATTAGACTGAAGTTGCACAATTAATGCCGTCGGAATATACTTGCGCCGCATTCCGAATATGGCCGGACACAGGCCGGGAGAAACTACGCATGGCGTTTTTCATGGTTATCCTGCGCGTCATCCATATCATCGGCGGCGTGTTCTGGTTGGGCGCTGGGATGATGATCGTGTACTACGTAGGACCGACTGCACAGGCGCTTGGATCCGACGGGCAGAAATTCATGGCGCACATCCTGCAGCGTACCAAATACAGCCTCGTCATAGGCGCAGCTTCCGGCCTGACCCTGCTGTCCGGCCTGATCATGTATGTAATCATTTACAATCACCTGCTGGCGCGGCCGAATTACAACCTGGGCATCACCGGCGGCGGGCTGTTCGGCATGGCCGCATTTGTGATAGCCACCACCATGATCGGCCGTCCGATGGGCAAAATGAAGGCGCTGCTGAACGAGATCGAAGCCGCCGGTGGTCCGCCGAAGCCCGAGCAGGCGGCGGAGTTGGAGGCCCTCGGTGCGACGATGAATAAAGGCGGCAATTGGGCGGTCGTCACCGGCGTCATCGCCATGGTTGGCATGGCCTCGGCGCAATATCTGACGTTCTGACCACCCCCATGCGATGCTTCGGAACGCCCGGCGAATCGTCCGGGCGTTTTGCTTTCCGAAGCCGCCCTGCACCCGCGCGTGTTTTCCGCGCCTTTCAATATAATCTCCGGTGGAAACGAAAGCCAACGAGGCGCCCACAATGATCTACGGAACGAACATCCGCCTGCGCGCCATTGAGCGCGACGACTTGCCGCGCTTTGTGGCGTGGTTCAACGACCCGGAGGTCCGCGAGGGTCTTGAACTCGGCCTGCCCATGAGCATCGCCGACGAGGAGCAGTGGTACGAGCGCATGCTCCAGAACGACCGGGCCGCGCACCCGCTGGCGATTGACGTGCGCGACGGTGAACGTTGGCAGCACGTGGGCAGCTGCGGCTTCATGAATATCAAGAAGGTCGCTCACAACGCCGAACTGGGCATTGTCATCGGCGACAAAGCATACTGGGATAAGGGCTACGGCACCGAGGTCATGCACACGCTACTGCGGCACGGGTTCGGTACGCTCAATCTGCACCGCATCTACCTGCGCGTGTTCGACAACAACCCGCGCGCCATTAAAGTGTACCTGCGCGCCGGGTTCACGGAAGAAGGCCGTCTGCGCGAAGATCGCTATCACGACGGACGTTATAATGACACGATTGTCATGGGCATATTGCACGCCGAGTGGGCGGCGACGCAGCAAGAGATCGGAGAGTAGGGATTGGAGATCCAATGACCGTCAACCTGAAAGATGTCAGCCGCTACCTCGACTCGCTCGTGCCGGAACGGCCGCCTGAGATGCAAGCCATGGAAGCCTACGCCGACGAACACAACTTCCCCATCGTCGGGCCGGCCTCCGGCCATCTGTGCTACCAGTTGGCGCGCATGGCGAACGCGCGCCGCATCTTCGAACTTGGCTCAGGCTACGGCTATTCCACGGCGTGGTTTGCGCGGGCCGTGCAGGAGAACGGCGGCGGCGAAGTGTTCCACGTCGTCTGGGATGAAACCCTGTCCCAGAAGGCGCGCGGCCACCTCCGCGCGCTCGGATACGACGCCGTCGTCCGCTACCGGGTCGGCGAGGCTGTACAGGCCTTGCGCGAAACCGAAGGCCCGTTCGACCTGATCTTCAACGACATTGACAAAGAAGGCTACCCCGCCGCGCTGCCCGTAATTAAAGAAAAGCTGCGCCCCGGCGGTCTGCTCATCACCGATAATGCGATCTGGAGCGGGCGGGTCTACGACGAGGCCGATAAGGATGCCAGCACAGAGGCCATCCGCGAATTCACGCGCCTGGTAATGACGGACGCGACCTGGATTGGCGGGGTCGTACCGGTGCGGGATGGGCTGCTCGTCGCGTACAAGCAAGCCTGACGCGCAGCAATGACAATCCTTATCGACACGGAGTAACGATGCTTGCATATCCTGCCTACGCCCTGCGGTACCTGTTCCGGGTGCTGGGCAACCTGATCCGCCGAATTGGGAAAGCGCCGGAATATGTCACGTTCAAATTGGAAGGGGCATACCCGGAGTATCCGCGCCCGGCTGGCAATTTTATCCAGCGCCGTCTGACTCCGCGACGCACCAGCTTGCTCGAACTGGGCGAGCGCTTCCGCACGGTGGCCGGCGATCCACGCGTGAAGGGCGTCGTGTTGCATCTGCGGGCGCTTTCCATGCCCCAGTCACAGTTGGAGACGTTGCGAGATATGCTGCAGGAACTGCGCGCGGCCGGCAAACACATCGTGGTATGGACCACAACACTGGATACGGCCCGCTATTACGTGGCGTCCGCAGCCGACGAGATTCTGCTGCAACCGGGCGGATCGGTCTTGCCATTTGGCATGACCCGCCGCTACCTTTTCCTCGCCGACTCGCTCGACCGGGCTGGCCTGCAAGGCGACTTCGTGCCGATCTCGCCGTACAAATCTGCCGGCGATATGTTCCGGCGCAGCGACATGTCGGAGGAAGTACGCGAGATGGCCGGCTGGCTGCTGGATTCGGCCTTTGACGAATTCGTGCAGGCCATTGCCGCCGGCCGCCATGTTGATACACAGACAGCCCGCGCGCTCATCGACCAGACTCCCTGCTCCGACCTGCAGGCGATTGACCTCGGTCTCGTGGACAAGCTGATCCACGAAGAGGCCCTGCCGGAGCATCTCCAGCGCGGCGACAAGCCCGCCCGGATCATCCCCTGGAAACAAGCGGCCGGCCGGCTGCGGCGGCCTCCCTTGCAGCGGCCCGGTCGCTACGTGGCATTGCTCACCGTCGAAGGGCTGATCATCGATGGCGAGAGCGCCCGGCCCCCTATCCGGCCGCCGCTGCCGATCCCGTTGTTGTTTGACAAGCGCGCGGGCGACCTCAGCGTCGTGCAGGCCGCCCGCAAAGTCGCCGCAGACAAGCGCGCCGCTGCGGCAGTCCTCTTTGTAGACTCGCCCGGCGGCTCGGCAACGGCCTCCGAGGCGATGGCGGCGGCGCTCCAACGAATCGCCGCCCGGAAGCCGCTGGTCGTCGTCATGGGGGCTGTCGCGGCGTCTGGAGGGTATTACGTTTCCACGCCGGGACAATATATCTTTGCTCAGCCGAGCACCATTACCGGCTCAATCGGCGTCATCATCGGCAAGATCGTCAACGCCGGGCTGCTCGACCGATTGCTCTTCAACCGCGAAAACCTGAGCCGGGGCGAGCATGTGCGCATGTTCGACTCCGAAGCGCAGTTTTCAGAGGCGGAACGCGAATTGGTGTGGGACAGCATCCAGCGCATCTATGACGTGTTCGTGGGACGCGTTGCCGACAGCCGCCGGATGGACCCGGAGGCCGTGGACGCCATCGGCGGCGGGCGCGTGTGGACCGGGCGGCAGGCGCTTGAGAATGGATTGGTGGACGAGATCGGTGGGTTGGGCCGCGCGCTCGCCCGCGCGCGCGAACTGGCCGGGCTGCACAAGCGCGCCCGGGTGCGGCTGGTCACGCCCGGCAAGCAGCCGGTGCCTCCGGCCGCGAATCCGGCCGCGGCGTTCACGTATGCGCTGGAGGGTGTACGCGCGTTGCAGGGGGGCGCAGCGCTGTGCCTGAGCCCAATCGCACGGAGCGAGGATTAACCATGGAAAACACGGGATCGGACGGATGACGTGGTAGCAACCATGCCCGCCTCCGAATACCCTTTCTACTATGTCTACGAGGTCATCTTCCACGATCTCGACGCGATGGGGCATGTGAACAACGCCGCCTACTTCGTGTACATGGAAACCATCCGCATCAAATACGTCGTGGACACGCTTCGCCTGAATAGCGCCGACCTGCGCACGTCGATAGTGGTGGCGGAAGCCTCCTGCACCTACCATTCGCCCGCGTTCCAAAACGAGCACCTGACTCTCGGCGTGGGCGTCAGCCGGCTCGGTCACAAAAGCTTCGACCTACTCTACCGCATCGACGCGCCCGACCGGCTCGTGCTGACGGGAAAGACCGTGCAGGTGGCGTACGACTATGAAAACCAGCAGGCCATCCCCGTGCCGGACGACTTCCGGCGACGCGTGCAGGACTACCAGCGCGGCTGGCAGCCGCCGGCGGAATGACGCACCAGCCCGCTCGTTTCGTCTTTAAGTTGCGGCGCAACATAGCGCTTGAAGGCGATCTACAGCTGGCGCGGATGGAGATCGAGGCGTTTCTGCACCGGGACGTGCGCGCGGTTGCCGACCTCACCGGCGCGCTGCCGGAGTTCGGCGGCGCAGCCGGCCTCGGCGCGCCCGGTATGCATGTGCGGAGCGAAGGCGTCCAGGGCTATGCCGCGCAGGCTCCGCTGGCGGCGCTGCCGGAGCTTGTCCGCTGTCTCTCATTCGTGCAGCGCATCTACTGCATCTCGACGCGCAGCGAACCGGCGCGCGCCCTGTTGGCTTCGGTCGAAAACGAACTTGGCCCGGTGCTGGCGCTCCACATAGCAGGCGCGCACCTGTTGGTCGAGGCCGTTCCACACTATGCCCTGATTGAGTTGTCGGACGTAGTGGTGCGTCGCGCGAATTCCCCGGAGGCCGTCCGGCAGAACCTGCAGCGCGTGCTCGACGTGCTGCTCGGGCGCACCGCCGATCGGCGCGCGACGCGACTGGCCGAACGCGCACTGCAGGCGCAATCTACCACCGCGCACCTCTCGCACGATATTCACTACTACAAGGCTAAATTCTTTCCTCGGCTGGCGCGCGCCATGCTTAACGTGAGCGTGCAGCGGCTGGGCGGCGACTATGGCAATTTGCGCGGGATCGACAATTTCGCCGGCAGCGGTACAGCGCTGCTAGAAGCGGCTATCCTCGGCCTGCCCAGCATCGGGCTCGACCTCGATCCGCTCTCAGTGTTAATCGCGCGCACAAAGTTGGCTACGCCCACATTGGACGTCGAATTGCTGGCATTTGAGTGCGAGCGCGCCGAGCGGCTGCTGGAGGGGTACCCCTCCGGCCAGTTGTCCCTTTTTTCTAGCCCGCTGCAGCTCAATGCAGCCGAGCTGGCCTTTCCGGCCTGGTTGCTCAAGAACCGCAAGCTGACGCCGGAATTGGCCGGCGATCTCTGTCACGAGATCGCCGGCGTGCAAGCCGTCGTGGCCGGCGCTGCGCCCGCAGCGCACGATCTACTGCGCGTGCTGATGTCGGATGCCATCGCCCGCAAAATCCGCATGCGGTTCCTCGGCACCGGTGTAGGACGGTTTTCGCTCACCTTCGCTCGGGCGCCGGTTGCCGCAATCTTTCTGCGTTCGCTAAGGCGCTATGTGCGGGTGGCGGCTGCCTACGCGTGGCTGCAGCGTACGCTGCATTTACGACCTGCCGCCGCCCGGGTACTGTTGGAAGACACTCGTGCGATCCCCGCCGACCTTGGCCCGTTTGACCTGCTACTCACCTCGCCGCCGTACCTGCCCGCCTCCAGCGGGCGCGAAAGCTACGCGAAGGCGCGCGCGCCCTCGCTGATCGCGCTCGGTATGCGCAGCGCTGCCGACGTGGACGACCTGGTGGATGATTCGATCGGCTCGATGGAGGGCGACGCTGCGGAGTCCCCGAAGGGGGGCGACGATCTGGATTTGGACGCGCTGACCGCGACCGAACGCGCCACGGTGGACTGGCTGCACGCCGACGAATTGCGCAGCATTAAAGCCGCGCCCACGGCGCGCTATTTCCTCGACATGCGCCGTACCTTCGAGGAAATGCACCGCGTGTTGCGTCCCGGCGCGCTGGCTGTCGTGGTGAGCGGAAAGCAGAGCACCTTCTACCAGTTTTCCACCCGCGAAACGCTGCACGTCGTGCCAGCCGCCGAAATCCTGGCCGACGAGGCCGCCCGCGCGGGATTTGAAGTCGAAGCGCTGCATGACGTTATGTTAAATAAAACCAACCGCAACGCCCGCCCGCGCTCGCTGGACGATTATTATGAAACGCTGCTTATGTTGCGGCGACCATAATCAGACCTCCAGAGTTTTGGCTTTGCGCCTCTCGCAGGGTGCTGCGCAACAAATCCGAAGGTCCTGCGTAAACGG
>JBHHUI010000098.1:0-7868 GCA_046753805.1 Anaerolineales bacterium | reverse complement strand
GCATCATCGGTCGGCAAATGCCCTGCGTGCAAACAGACGAGCTGCGCTCCGGGTACCCGCTCGGCCACGAGCCGTCCGTGGGAATTCGGCGCCGTGGAATCGCGGTCGCCCAGCACTACGAGTGTGGGCACGCGGATATGCGGCAGGCACGCCGTGGCGTCGTATTCGACCACAGCTCGCACGGCATTGATCGCCGTATCCCCACGAACCCTGGCCCAATCCGAACGGTTGCGTTCGAAACTGGCCGAGCGGCTGCTGCGGACTCCCAGTGGATCGGCCAGCGGCGGCGATACAACCACGGGCCAGGCTCGCGCTGCAATGCGCGCCACGGCCCGGCCGAGCGGGCTCTGCAGCAGCGCACGCGCGCGGCGATAATTGCCCCCCTTCACGACCGGGTTGATCAGCGCGATACCCGCCGTCAATTGCGGTCGCCCGGCAGCCAGCGCGAGCGCTATCATGCCGCCCATGGAATGGCCCACCACGACGGGGCGTTCGATCTCCAGTTGGCGGATAAATTGCTCGACCTGCCGCGCCCAGTTGTCGATGGAATACCAGCCGTTGAGCGGTTTGGCTGAATCGCCAAAACCGGCCAGGTCCAGCGCCCAGCAGGCGCCAGCCTCCGCAAGACCACGCATGGTTGCTTCCCACATGCGGCTCGACGAAGCCCACCCATGAACAAAGACCAGATTACGGCCAGCGGCGCCGGTACGGCGGTAGGCGATGTTCAAGTCGCCGACGACAACGTTTTGCACGTCAAGCATCAGAGGACCGGATCGGCGTGTATCAGCCGAGCACTTTCTGCAGCACGCCGAGCAGTTGCTCCTTTGACCAGGGTTTCGTGAGGTACTCGGTTGCGCCGGCGTCGTACCCTGCACGGATATCTTCCTCGCGCGAGCGGGCCGACACAATCACGATCGGGATGTGCATCAGACTCGGGTCGCGCCGCACATAGCGACAGAACTCCAGCCCCGACACGTCCGGCAGCATCACATCCAGGATAACGGCATCGATATTGCCCTGGCTGACGGCGGACATCGCCTTGGCTGAGCCGTGGGCCTTGATCGTCGTATACCCGTGAACGTCCAGCAACAATGCCACCATCTGGGCGGTTTCCGGTTCGTCATCTACGACGAGAATCGTCTTGTTTTTCGCTCGACTCACAGGGCTGTCCTCACCGCGAAATGTACCACAGCCGCAAACGCGCGGCAACGAAGGTGTCGCAGCGGCGCGCCCGTCTTCAACCCATTTCCAGCAACCGTCGGTAGTCCGCGGGGGTGTCGATCTGAACCAGGATGCGTTCGTCGGCATCGACCCAGGCGATCCGGTCAGCATAGGCGTCGAACAATGGACGCCCGCCGGTGTCGCCGCTGAGAGCGTTGAGGGACGGCCAGGTGGAAATGTCGAACAGCACCGGGTTGGCGCGCCGTCCGCCGGCGCGGGCGGCAACGATCGGCGCGCCGCTGCGGCGATATTCGTCGATGAGGGCGTCCACAAGCGCGGCCTCGACAAACGGTTGATCGACGAGCATGAAAATAGCGGCCCGAGTCTCCTCCGGGAGCGCGCGCAGCCCGGCCTGCACAGACGTACTTTGTCCGTCCGCCCAATTGTCGTTGACCGTCGGCAAAACATCCCGGCCTGCGAGCGCCGCCAGCACCCGACCGGCCTGATTGCCGGCTACAACCACACAGGCATCCGCGTGGCTGGCCTGCGCCTGACCCGCAGCGTGCGCCACGAGCGGGACGCCTTGCCATGGCAGCAGTTGTTTGATCTCCTCTTGCGGAGACATGCGCGAGGAAGCCCCGGCTGCGAGCAAAACCACTGCCACTCGGCCCCAACGCTCGCAGACCGGCACAGCGGTCTTAGCCGCACCCAGCAACACCTCCGTAGCATGCATGTCCAGCAGCGCGCCGGCGACCGCGCGCCCATCAGAAAGACGCCCGCTTTCCACCTTGTTAATGAGCGGCGTCCAGCGCGCATGGGGCGGGACGCCTTTGCGCCCACCCGCTTCGTGGGCGAGCAGCCGCGCAACCATGTCCGCCGTGACAGGAGCGCCGGCGGGCACACCGAGCAGCCCGGCGGCGAGTCCCGCCCGATGCACATGGTCCTCGTCGAGAGGCTTGCCGATTACGTCCACGCCGGCCACCGGCACCACGACGCTGGCTGCGGGCGGGATCACCGGTTCATGGTCGGCCGGCGCTTTGAACGGCCGCATGCGCGAACCGTCCGCTTCCACAATAATCGGCGCCAGTTCCGGCGCAATCACCGCTTGAATAGCTTCGATGGCGTCCGTCGGCAAACCGAACGCCTTACCCGAATCGTCGTCCACGACGCCGGTTAACAAAACGTGGGGGTGCTGGTCCAGCAGGGCCGGCAGCAATTCTGGAAGAGCTTCCAGCGTGTCAAGCTGCACGGCATAGGGAGCGAGGCGCGTCTGGGCTGCAAATATGCGCGTCGTGGTTGTGGTGACCACACGACCACCCTGCGCCACAATTTCGTCCGCAAGCCGGAACATGGCGGTGGTCTTGCCTCCGCCGCCGACGAATGCGACGACATCATGCTGATTCAGCCGGAGGGCATCGTACAGGCGCACGATTCAGAAGGGGATCGAACTGGTCAGGTTCGATTGTGCAGCCAGGTGAGAAGGGCTTCAAGCACACCGCCGCCGACGGCGAGGGACTTGTCGGAGACGGTCGAGCAGTATTCGGGCGCGTTGCGCGGGTCGAGGTCGCCAATCTTCTCGGCGGCGGCCACCTGCGTGCCCGCATGGATGAGACCGCGCAGCACACCGTCAAAGGCCGCGGTCAGCGGCGCGTCGCCGACCCGAGCGATCAGGTCTCCGGCCCGCAGCGACATCCCGATCTCGGCGACGGCGACGACGGTACCCGCCGCTGGCGCGCGGAGCACCCGCTCGACGTTGTACCCCTTCACGGTTTCCGGAACTCCCGTATCAGTTGCGGCCTGGCCCTGCCAATATACGCGTCCCAGATTGTGACCGCGCATCGTCTCGACGACGGCGTCGCAGTTGTCTCCGGCAATGAAGCCCGGGCCCAACCCGATCAGAAGACCCGCAAACGCACGCGGCCTGTTCATGCGCCGCTTCAGCATGCGGGCGTCGACCACCACATCCGGCTCAAACTCGGCGATGGACGCCGCGTCCGGGTCCACGAGCACCGGCACCTGGCCGCGTTCGAGCGCGCGCGCCGCCTCCGCGCGGGAACCCGCATGTACGGCGTGCAGCCCCTCGATGTCGTGCTCGCCGGCATAGATCGCCTCCGCGGCTGACACCAGCCGCCGCACAACCCGGGGCTGCGCAAGCTCGGCCACAAGCACGGGGAAGCCGGCCCTGTGCAGACGTAAAATCGCGCCCGTGGCGAGGTCGCCCCCGCCGCGCACGATACATAGCGGGCGTTCGCTAATCATTCGTCTCGCAGAACGATTCGCCACGCAAACATGAAGGACGATTCTTTGTGGCTTGGCGGTAAACCGGCGTCACGCTGCGGCCTTCAATGCCGCCAGCACGCGGTCGGGGGTTAGCGGGAATTCGTCAAGCCAGATTCCGATTGCGTTGCGCACCGCGTGTGTTACGGCCGGCGGGTACGGCAGATAGGGCATTTCGGCCATACCGCGCGCGCCCCAGGGACCCTGTGGATCGGGGTATTCGAGGATCACGGAGTCGACGCGGTCCGGCACGTCCAGCACGGTCGGGATCAGGTAATTCGAGAGAAACGGCGTGCGGACGTAACCGTCTTCCATGATGAAGTGTTCGAGAATCGTGTAGCCGTGCGCTTGAACGATCGCGCCCTCGATCTGGCCTTCGATCTGCTGTGGGTTGATGGCGCGGCCGACGTCGTCGGCGCAGGTCACATTTGTTACCCGCACGTGCCCCGTCTCGGTATCGACCTCGACGTCCACACATTCAGCCACGTATCCATACGTGATGTTCGGGTCGCACGCGCCGGTGATCGGGTCGAACATCGTCGTCGCGCGCGGCGTAAAACGATATTCGGCCACGGCCGGACGGTCTTCGTCCGTCCATTTGGCTTTGGCGGCCTCCACCGCGCCCCGGATCGCGTTACCGGCCATGAAGGTCATCCGCGACGCCGAGGCGCTGCCCGAATTGCCGGTTGTGGCGGTATCCGACGCGATCAACTCAACCTGGTCGACCGGCACGCCGGCGGCGTCGGCAGCCATCTGCACAAAGGCCGTGTGCGCCCCTTGCCCACAATCGGCCCCCGCGTGGTACACAACCACCCGCTCGATCTCGGTCTGCCCGTGCAGTTCAACCGTGGCAAAACACTGCTCCGGCGCGCCGAATGAGAACCCCACGTTTTTGTAAGCGCAGGCGAATCCCCGTCCGCGCGCGATGTGGCCGTCGGGCGCGGGTTTGGTCTGAGGCGTCCAACCCGCGATGCGGGCGCACTCTTGCACGACTTTCTTGATGGTGACCCCGGCGGGCAATTCCGCGTCGAACACCGCTTTGACTCCCTCATCCAACAGGTTGCGCAGGCGCATTTCCACCGGATCAAGGCCGAGCTTTTCGGCCAGCCGCGTCACCTGTGACTCAGAAACAAAAGCGCCCTGCGGCCCACCGAAGCCCCGAAACGCGCCTCCCGGGATATTGTTTGTGTAGACAGAGTACGCGTCCACTTTGGCGTTCGGAACATCGTACGGACCGATCACCGAGACGGTCGCGTTGCCGAGCACCTTGGTAGAGGTGTACGCGTATGCGCCCGCATCCTGCACCACTCTACATTCCGCCGCAAGAATCTTGCCGTCGGCGTCGGCGCCCCACTTCGCGTAGATGTGAAAAGGATGGCGCTTGTGATGGCCGATAATGGATTCTTCGCGACTCCAGACGATCTTGACGGGGCGATGAATCCCACGCTCCGCAAGCCGCAGCGCAGCCAGCCCGAGGACGATCTGAATTGACATGTCCTCGCGCCCGCCGAACGCGCCGCCAATGGCAGGATAGATCACGCGCACGCGATCCAGCGGCAGACCCAGTGCGTGCGCGATCTGCTCCTGATCTTCATGCGTCCATTGCCCGGCCACTTCCACGGTGACGCGCTCTTCGGCGTCGAGGTAAGCCACACCGGCTTCCGGCTGCAAGAAGGCATGCTCCTGGTACGGAGTCTGGTAAGTAGCCTCGACGATGGCGGCGCAATTTTCCCAGACGGCGTCGACGTCTCCCCGGCGAATGCGATTGTGCCGAATGATATTGCTGCCGCGGTCCGGGAACAACCGCAGCGCGTCGGGTTCCATGGCTGCAAGTGGATCGGTGACCACGGGCAGGTTCTGCCATTCAGTTTCGATCAGCGCGACCGCAGCGGCCGCCTGTTTCTCGCTTTCGGCAACCACGACAGCCACTTGATCTCCCACAAAGCGCGCAACGTCGTTGCCCGGTTTAGCCCCACCGTCACCCACCAGCACAGGTTGGTCCGGCATGATGAGGCCATATTCGTTCACGGGCACATCGCAGGCAGTGAAGACCGCTACGACGCCGGCGGCAGCTTCAGCCCGGGAGGTATCGATGCGCAACAAGCGCGCGTGCGGCCGGCCGGCGAACAAAATCTTCATGTGCAGCATGTCGTCCCGGGCCAGGTCGCCCGGGTACAGCGTTTCGCCGGTCACTTTACCCACCGCGTCGATGCGGCGCGCCCGTGCGCCTATAGCCATTCGCACATCTCCTTGTTGAGTTCTACCGTGACCGGCGCGGTTTCCGGCGGGGCCGCTCACGCACGTCCAGATCGGTGCCAAATTTCGGCCGCCTGATCCAGCCGTACAGTACGGTGAGGAATGCGTACATGAGCAGCGTGATGACGATGGTGACGACCGCGTTATATGTGTACGGCGGCACATCATACAGGTACGGGACGCCCCAGGCGGCCTGGTTCTGGAAGTGCAACTGTCGCACGTAGTCTCCGACGAACCAACTTGCTATAGGGATGGCGACCATCAGCAGACACCCGACGCCGCGCCAGACTGGATTAAGTTGTCTTTCTGGCCGGACGCGCTCGCCGGGGCGGCCGCCGGTGCCATATGTTTTCGGCATGATCGATCTCCCCGTTTAGCCCACTACAACTGACCAGCTTTTTCCATCGCGTTCAGGACCTTGTAGTACCCCGTGCAGCGACACAGGTTGCCGGTGATGGCCTGCTGGGCTTCCCAGCGCGTCGGCCGTTCGCGTTCGTCCAGCAGTTTTGCGCCGGACATGATCAGCCCCGGCGTGCAATAGCCGCACTGCACAGCGCCCGCCTCCACGAAGGCCTGCTGTACTGGATGCAGCTTGCCATTGTTGGACAGGCCTTCCACAGTGATGATTTCGGCGTTATGCGCGCGCGGCGCGGGCACGAGGCAGCTCATGACGGCTGCGCCGTCCAGAAAGACGGTGCAGGCGCCGCACTCGCCTTCCGCGCAACCTTCTTTCGTGCCGACAAGCCCGAGGTCTTCCCGCAACATGCGCAGCAGAGTCTTTTCACTGGCAGTCGAAACGCGGTAACTGCGACCGTTGACGGTCGTTTCAATGGGCTGCTCGGCGCCGCCGTCGCTCTCCCAGCCAGCCTTAAGCGCGCGCGCCGGGCGTCCCTCATGCTCGCCCCACAGCATCACAGCCTCGCCGGGCAGCCAACCCGTGGTGTCGCCGTTCCGGATAGCAAGCAGGGCGCGCCGCACTGTCACACGCACCATCTCCGTGCGGTACTCGGCCGGACCGCGAATGTCGTCAATGGGCGTCGCAGCCTGCGCGGCGCATTGCGCGGCCTGCTCGATGGCGGCGTCATCCAGTGCCACACCAGCCAGCGTGGCCTCGGCTTCCGGCGCGCGGATGATAGTAGGCGCCACCGCGCCCAGCGCGATGCGCGCCGCACGCACGACCGGGGGGGTGGAAGAGCCGTCGAGCCGCGCGTTCACTGCGATATCTACGACGGAGATCGCCTGCGCCTTGCGCAGACCGAGCTTGATGAACATGTCGCGCTCGTCAGAATCCAGCGCGCGGAAGCGGATCGCCGCCATGAATTCGTCCGGCTCCATGACGGTGCGGCGGACGCCGCTATAGAAATCCTGCAAAGCCACCGTCCGCTCGCCCCGGACGGATTGCAACGTGACCTCCGCGTCGAGCGCCATGAGCGGCGTAATCGTGTCGTTGGCCGGAGAGGCGGTGATGAGATTACCGGCGACTGTCGCACGGTTGCGGATCTGCGGCGCGCCGACTTCCCAGCACGCCTGGGCCAGCGAATGCGCGCGTTCCCGGATGAGTTTGGAAGCAACACACTGGTTGTGCGTTACCAAGGGGCCGAGCACGATATGGCCGTCTTCGTCGAGGGCGATCCCGTCGGCTTGCGGCACGCGTGTAATATCGATCAGCACTTCAACGCCGGGACGGAGATTGCGTTCCAGGTCGAGGATCATGTCGGTGCCGCCTGCGATGATGCGCGCCCGCTCGCGGTACTTCGCGAGCAGTTCAAGCGCGTCGGCGATGTTGACGACGGTGTGATATTTTTCCCACATACGAATTAATCCAACCGCTCGTCCTGCAATGCGGCGCGCGCCAGCGCTTTGGAGCCGATCTTCATCGTTTCACCCGTTCCGCCGCGCAGGTGCATGATGATCTCCGCCATGATGCTGACGGCGATCTCGGCCGGCGTTTCGGCGTTTAGTTCGAGGCCAATTGGCGCGTGGACGCCGGCCAGCAATTGAGGCTCAACGCCGCGCGCTGTCAGTTCTCCCGCAGCGGTCGCCCAACGGCGGCGCGACCCAATCACACCCAGATAGGCATGGGGTCGCTCCAACAATTTGGGCAACAACGGCAGGTCAATCGGCACGCCGCGCGTGGCAAGCACGATATACATCTGGTCATGGAACGTGCATGC
>JBHHUI010000097.1:0-7874 GCA_046753805.1 Anaerolineales bacterium | reverse complement strand
CACATCAGTTTTCCGCCATGGCGGGCAGCCGTCACGGCTGCTGATTTTCTGCTCTTTGCATCTTTGTCATCCGGAGGATATTTACCGCCGCCTCGCGGCGGTACTCCACGGAGTCCATCATCTTGGCAATAAAGTATACGCCCCAGCCCCCCTCGCTGCGCAGGTCCAACGAGAGCTTTGGATCGGGCGTGGGGATGGAATCTAGATCGAAGGGTTGGGCGGTGTCGCGCAGCTCGATCACTAGCGAACCGGGCGCAACCCAATTGCACCGAACATCAATTTCGCCACGGTCTTCTCCCTCGTAACCGTGTTCAATGATATTGGTGCAGGCTTCATCTACGGCTACCTGGCAATAGTGTTGCGCTTGGTCGTCAAGCCCGGCTGCCTGTGCGGCCGCTTGCACCAACTCGCGCACCTCCGATATCCGGTCATATCGGCCCGGGATGGTCAGCCGGTGCTCTGCCATGGGAATCGGCTACCGGCCGCTAAAAGCTCCCGACCGCATCCTCCTGGCTGGAGTAAATCTGGAAGATGGACGTAAGCCCGGCGAGACGGAGGACTTCCTCAACGCGCGGGGAGGGTGTGCACAGCCGCAAGTCGCCGTTGACGCGCTTGAGCGCTTTAAGCGTGGACACCATGGCGCGCAGCCCTGCGCTGGACATATATTCGACGTCATGCAGATTGAGCACGATTTTTTTCTTTTCACCCTCCACCAGGCCTTTTAACGCTGTTTCGAGGTCCGGTGCAGTTGCGCTGTCTACACGTCCGGTAACAGCCATGACGCTGACGCCGTTGGTTTCTTGTGTTGAAACATCCATGGGAACGAGCCTCCTGAGCTGCGTCCGGGATTATACCAGCGCGCCGGTTGGCGCGCTAATCCGGCGCGGCTGCGCGACTCGCTGCCTGCCGCGTCGCCGCTAGCGCAAGCCCCACATACAGCCAGAAAATGGTCTGCGCCGGCTGAAACTCCAGATTCACGAAGTAATGGTCAAAGAATCCCACCATGAGTGCAGCCACCAGTCCGGCGTAAAGTCCGAGCCAGGTCGCGGCAAGGTTCCTGTCGTGCAGGGCCGCGCGCCGGTGTACCAGCGCCCATCCGAATATCACCGCCACTACTGCGATAAACATTGCCAGCCCGACGAATCCCATCTCTTCGGCAAGCGTGAGATAGGCATTGGCGACACCCAGGTAAATGTCGATATCCGGCGCGCCGGCGAATCCGACCCCGACCACCGGATAGCGTCCCAGCAGCGTAAACGCATCACGGTACTCGCCCACCCGCATCTGTGTCGCCAGGTCTGCAAACTGAATCCCTTCCACGAACCGCAGCACATAGGCCTGCGTGGCCGGGAGTAAGGCGATCGCGCCGCCGCCAAGCGCCAGCACCAACAGCAGCCGCCGGTAGCGTGCGAGAGCGATGAGCAGCATACCGGCGACCAGCCCGGCCATCGCGGCGCGCGAGAACGTCAGGATCAATGCCGCAATGATGAGGCCGAACGCTGCCCAGGCGATCCACCGGCGACCAAACAGCGGGCGGCGCGTGACGAGTTGTGGCGCCGCAAGTGCGCCGATCATCGCCATCAGGCCGCCGAAGGCGTTCGGGTCCACCGACGTGCCAATCGCACGCTGCGCATTCTCCGGGTTGTCCTCAATGTAGCGCAACACCGCGCCGGTGGGGTAGCCCACTACGCCCAGCGCGTTGAGCGCGCGCTGGCTGAGCGTCGGCGGCAGTGCATAGAGGACAATGGCAATCAACGCCGCCGCCGTGCCCGCGATCAACACAATGCGCACAAGGCCCCGCAGGCGCTCACGCGTGCGTACGTAGTCCACCACGACCAGTGCGAAGCCGATGCTGAGTACAAATTCGGCAAACTTGCGCAGCAGGTTCGACGTCAGTGGCCCGTTGCGCAGCCCGAGCACAAACGCGAACACGGCCAGCACGATGAAGGCGATTATTGGCGCGTGGGCTGGCGTTGTCATGAAGTTCCGCCGGTACCCCGCCATCCACTGCACGGCATAGACGAGCATCACCGCGCCCAGCGCGAGGTCGAGGAATGTGGGCGTGAGGATCAACTTGAACGGCAGCGTGGCGAACGGCAGCAGGGTGATGACTGCGACCACACCCCAGAAACCGACCTCCAGACTCCCGAAAGCGAGCACCCCGGCACCCAGCGCAGCCAGCACCGCCAGCGTGATGATTGGCCCGGTGTAGCCGAGCAGCGCGCCGACCCCGGCGGCGGTCACGGCCAGCGCCACACCGACTGCGAACGCCGACATGCGGGGATGCGTGTAGTAATAATCGCGCAACATGCGCTTAAAACTGCCGTCGCGAACGCGCCAACCCGACGACGAGCAGGAGACCGACCATGGATAACACCGCGCCCCAGGCAAGCAATGGCGGCCGGTATTCAAACCGGATGTTCGCAGCCGGCGCGTCGATTGCAGCGCCCTGTGCGAAGCCGTCAACCGTCACCGGCGTCCGGCGTCCGGAAGCATCTATCACCTGCCAGCCCGGATACCAGGCCTCGCCAAAGACGAGGAAGGCCGGGGCGTCGGTCTCCACCTGCAATTCGAGATAGCCCGGACGGTCGGCCAGCACCTGGACCATACCGGATCGTTTCACAGTCCCCACCTGCGCTGCCAGCGGCACCACAGCCGTGTCGTGCGGCTCAAATCCCGGTTCGCGGATGGCGTCCCAGGTTGCTTCGTCCGTGTCGGCCGTCACTACGTCTTCGACCAACCAGGCGCGCTGCGGGTCGCCGTTCAGCCGGTAGACGCGGGCCTCGCCCAGCGGCGCCGGGCCTTCAAACACAACTTCTGCCGGAAGATACACGCCCTCGCGCGTGATCAAATCCGCTTTCCAGGTAATCACATAGTCGATGCCCAGCAACGACCAGCGCACCAATTCCGGCGCATGCTCCTCAAAATTCGCCCACGAGCGCAGTCGGATCGGCGAGATGCCGCCCCATTCCTGCAATCCGTAGCCGCATGCCCAATGACCCTGCATGCGCGCATCGTCCTGGACGCGAAACCAGCGCCCGGTTGCCGCATCCACCTGCATCACGTCGAGCAGCGGCGTGTATGCATACGGCTCGAACGGCGCGGCAGCGTTTGTCTGAGTGTTGGCGCTGAAGAGTTCGAACACGACGACGCCGACCAGCAGCAGCTTGCGCCCGCGCCATTCCGCCCGGAAGGCCGCCAGTACGAGGATCGCCAGCACCAACCCGAGCAGCAGCAGGCCAAAGCGAGGCGGCAGGTGCGTCCAGTCGCCGAGGCCACTCTGTGCGAGGAACACGCTGGCGATGAGCGCCAGCACGGCCAGCGGGGTCAGGTTGCGCAGCCAGCGCAGCGCCGCGGCGACGACGTGCGCCCGGCGGTCTGCTGGGGCGGCCTGCAACGCGGCGGCGCCCAGGCCCGCGAGAGTCGCGACCGCTGCCGCGAACACGACGGCTGCGCGCTCCTGTCCGCGAAACAGCCGGTATCCCGGCAGCAGCCAGTAGGCCAGCGGATAACCAGCCGCACTGCCGCCGAGCGCCAGCGCCAGACCGCCGATTGCCGCCCCAAGCCAGAACAGCGCCGTGGAGCCGGTGCGCAGTCCGACTGCGACTGCGGCCAGCGTGAGACCGGCGATCCCCACGTAGAGTGGGTGCCAGCGGCTCACGAACTGCGTGACAAAGAGTTGCGCAATATCCCCGGCCGACATTCCCTCGGCAAGTTGATCGTACGGCAATCCGGCGCGCGTCGAGAGCAAGAGGAACTGTGTCTGCGGCAGGAGTTGCACGCTGGCGATGATTCCCAACACCAGGAAAACCCCGGCGGAGGCTACGACGATTCGCCGCCAGCCCCACCCGTTTTCACGGGCGCGGAAGATGAAATAGAACAGACTCAAATAGGCGACGAACAGGAACGTTTGCGGATGTCCGGCGAAGAAGGCCATGCTCAACGCGCCGGCTGCGCCGGCGGCCGCCCGCCATGTCCGTCCGGCCGCAAGCCGGCGCAGCGCAAGTAGCGCCAGCGGCAGCCACGTCACCGTTTCAAGGATGCCGGTCTGCAGCGGTGGATAGCCGGTCAGGTAGCCGCCGTATGCCAGGACGATCGCCCCTACAAGCCCGCCCATGCGGCTGCCGGTCTCGGCGCGCAGGAAGAAATACGCGAAGATGCTGATCGCGAGATAGTGGCCGATGGCCTCCAGCGTGAGCGCCATGAGCGGAAAGTGTCCGTATCCCAGCAGGCGCAGCGCGCCGAAACTGAGCCACACCGGCAGGTAAAACAACTGCGACTGTGGATCTGCGTGGAAGGGATAGCCGCCGAAAAAGCAGTTGGCCCACAGCGGGAGATGGCCCGCTACGAGCTGCCGGTAGGCAATGTCGCGGAAGATGAAGAACTGCTGCGTGAAATCGCCGTCAGGAAATACAACGCCGTTTGGCGCGGGCGCGAAGTAACGCCAGAAGAAGAGCAGCCAGAGCGCCAATAGGGTGAGCAGGTGTGCAATTGTGGGGCGGCTTCGAAGATATCGGGCGGGGGCAGCCATGCGGCGACCTGCAGGAGTCAGCGTTCCTCGGCAGTGGAACTCAAGTATCCCTCCACCTTCAAGTAATTGCGGATGGCGTCAAGAATGCGTTCAGAGTCGGCTACGTCTTTCTGCGCGTGGCTTGATGGCATTGTCGCTTCAAAATCATAATCGCTCATATGGCGATCTTGAAAAAGACGCCCAATAATCTTTCCAAATTCGGACGGAAATACTCCTGTCTTTACAAAATGCAAATTGAATGCTCCGATAACGCCGGAGTGTTTGGAAAAGGAGAGGTCTTTTGTCAGCAAGGCTGCTTGGAGTGCGTAAAACGCGGTGTAGTACGCCCGGGCCGAGGCAAATTCATTGTCGCCGGACTCTATCTGCCTGCGTGCGGTGGCAGCAGAGCGGTCGGCTTTTGCCATTATCTTCTGCAGCATGCTATTCAGTTTGTTTGGATTCATGCAGAGCCACACCCTCCCGCTGGACATTCATCAGGAGTGGATCGTGCTGCCAATCATCAAAGCGCGCCTCTGAGATTGGATATGCAAACACGATGATGCTGTGTTCGACCAGAATTTCTCCCGCAATATCATAGAGCTTGTTTCTCATTGCCGATGTTGGTTCATCGACGACGATCAGGCAATCGTAGTCAGATTCGGGCGTGTTATCGCCCCGTGCGCGGGAGCCGAAGAGGACTATTCGTTTCAGCCGCGCTCCCAATGCTGCGCGCACCTGCTCCAGGAAATCCTCGAACGCGGTATCAGGGGCATATAAATTCGTGAAGTCCGGCATGGTCGTCAAGATTGTAACACCGGCGCGCGTCAATTCGCTGCCGGCTAAGGCGCTTCCACACGAATCTTCGTCAGGTTCACAAAATTGTCCACCCAGCGCCCGTCGGGGGTGATCACCTGCAGGCGCTGTACGTTCTCGTCGTACAGCCCGATCTCAATGACGTAAGCGTCGGGCGGCGTGTCGGGCGCGAGCGTGAGCGTGCGCACGTCGGCGATGATCTCGCCCGGCGTCCACGCAGCGGTCGGGGCCGCGCCGTCGAGCGGCCACGAGTCGTGCTGCGCCCAGAGCGTCTCCCCTGCGCCGCGCACGTGCGCGAAGATGGAATAATTCTTGTCCAGCGGTCGTTGCCCGCGCCAGTACAGGGTCAGCTGCACCGTGTCGCCCGGCGCGGCAAAGCGCGGGGTCAACTCGTAGCCAACCAGTTCGATCTGGTTTTGGAAGTTGATCGACTGCGGATTGGGGACGTCGCCATCCAGGGCTTCAATCGTCACGCTGCCCAGTTCGACAAATGATTCGTTGCCCGCTTGCAGGCGCTCGCCGCTATTGAAATCGTACAGCCCCACCTGCACGCTCGCGCGCCCCGGCGCGTACGTGGTTGCGGGAATGGGGAGTACGTATCGGTCGGCCACAGTCTGTCCGGGTGTCAGCTTGCGCGTCGCGAGCAGCCCCAGTCCGGGATAGGTATCCCGCTGGGCGACCAGTACGCCGGCCTCGTCCACTAGGTGCACGAACGTAGTCCAGTCGCGGTCCATCGGGGTGACCGCCTCCCAAAGCAGAGTTACTTCCAACCAGCCGCCCGGCCGCACGTGTGTCTCCTGCAGCGTGAACCCGATCAGGCGCATGACGGCGGTCTGCCCCGGTTCGGCGAACTCGCGCCCGGAGCGCGTCTGGACGGCGCTCACGTCGGCCTGCGGCGGGTCCGCATAGGCGGGCGCGATGATAGCCCACGGCCCGGCCAGCGTGATCGCTAGCAGGAACAGCACGACCGCGCCCAACAGCCGGCGCCGCCACTGCGGATAGCGGCGCGGCACAAAACTGATTAGACCGAAGGCGAACAGCACCCCGATGGACTGGATGGCGCTGAACACCAGCCGCCCCTGTGACGACCAGGTATCGGTTGCCCAGCGGATCAACGAGATGACGATGGCAAGCGTGTAGCCCAACGCGACGGACAGCGGCAGCCACCGCCGCACGGACCACCCGTCGTCGAGCCATTTCCGGAACAGGAAGATCACAAGCCCGACCACGCCGAACACGCCCAGCGTATTCAATATCGCGTAGACCCAACCGGGATAGGGGACGTTCACGCCGCCGAACAAGCCCCAGTACGACTGCATGAAACCGGCGCGCTCGCTCCAGAGCTGCACCAGCGGCGCGGGCTGCGCGCGCCGGCCCAGCACCGCGATGAAGGCCTCCACGCCGGTAAGTGAACCGTACAACCCTATGTTGCGAGCATACCACCAGCCGGCGATCAGCGCGGCCAGTCCGAAGGTGATGGCCCATTGGATGGTCAGCGCCGCGACATGCGCCCAAAAGACCGCCGCGCGTGTTCGGTTTGCATTGGCCCACCAGCGCGCGGCTTCGTTGTACGCGATCATGGCGGCCGCAAGCGGGAATAGCGTCAGCAGCGACAGTTTCGTTAGCGCCGCCAGCCCGAGCAGCACGCCCAGCAAAACGTGCGTGAGGCTCACGTGCCCGCGCACCGATCCCCACTCCCAGCGCAGGCTCCGGCGCGGGTAGCGCATACTGTGATGCACCCATTCATCCGTGTCGCGTGCGCCCATGCGTGCGATGATCAGCACGACGGCGCTGCCGAGCAGCACGGCCAGATTGTCGTTATTTACTGCGCCGGAAATGAAAACGAACATGGGCGTGAAGGCCACGAGGCCGCCTGCGCCGACGGCAACGGTTGGCCAGCGCGGGCGGATTTCCAGCGCGAGGCGGTAGGTCAGGTACACAGTGCCCGCACTCATGAGTACCGAAAGGAAGCGCGCCAACCGTACCGCCAGTATCGTTCCGCGCCATGGGAAGCGTTCGGCTTCGGTATGGACAACCAGGTTGGTATTGCCGTCCGGCGTGATGACGCCGTTGTCCACGTGCGGGTTCAGCCAGCGCACTTGCCGTAAATCGCTGCTGTCGATCCAGCCGGTGGCCCACGCCATTAACGCGTAGTAGAGCGGCGGCTGTCCGGCCTCCTGCTTCCAAAGGCCGGGATCGGCCGGGTCCAGCACCGGCAAATCGCCGCCGTTGGCGAGGTGCTGCACGACCGGATAGTGCCAGAGTTCGTCCGAGGCTTCAAAGATGGGCGTTGTGGCCGCGTAGATGAACCCGACGGCAACGAACGTCGCAATGAGGGTCGCCAGCAAACGGTGATGCGCCGTCATGGGGGGTGAGATTGTAGCACGCGCCGAAGTGGAGCTGCCAGGTTATTCCGGCGAGCGCGCAACCTGCTCGAAGAACGCCACAGCTTGCGCAGCGATCTTGTCCCAGGTGAACTCCTGCGCGAGGGCCAGCGCGCCATCCCCCAGTGTGCGTCGCAGGTCCGGGTCGTCGCGCAGGCGTTCAACGG
>JBHHUI010000096.1:0-7952 GCA_046753805.1 Anaerolineales bacterium | reverse complement strand
CTGGAGGCTGCCCGCCGATTCGCCGCCGCCAACGGGCTGAACGCGATCACCGTGCCGACGCGCAACGCCCGTCTCGGTCTCGTCGCGTCTGGCAAGACGTACTACGACCTGCGCGAGATGCTCCGCTCGTTTGATCTGGACGACAAAGCACTGCGCGCGGCCGGCATCCGCGTGCTGAAAATCGGGATGCTGTACCCATTGGAGCCGACCATCATCCACAAGTTCGCGCGCGGGTTGGAAGAGATTCTCGTCGTGGAAGAGAAGCGCCCCTTCCTGGAGATGTTCATCCGCGACGTGCTGTACGCTGAGAAAGACCGCCCGCGCGTAGTGGGCAAGCACGATGCAAAAGGCGCGCGGCTCCTTCCCGGCTACGGCGAACTGGATGCGGACATTCTTGCCGAGCATCTTGGGGCGTACCTGCGCAAATGGACGAAAGCCGACGCGATCCAGCAGCGCCTGGACGTGCTGCGCGCGCCGGCCGCAGCGCTGAACATTCCACTGGCTGCCCGGACGCCGTACTTCTGCTCGGGTTGCCCACACAACCGCTCGACGATCGTGCCGGAAGGCTCGTTTGCGGGCGGCGGCATCGGCTGCCACACGATGGCGATTCTGATGGACCGCGATATTGTGGGCGTCACACAGATGGGGGGCGAGGGCGCGCAATGGGTGGGCGCGTCGCCGTTTGTGGAAGTGCCGCACATTTTTCAGAACCTGGGCGACGGCACGTTGTTCCATTCCGGCTCGCTGGCGATCCGCCAGTCCGTGGCAGCCGGCGCGAACGTCACCTACAAAATCCTTTACAACGGCGCGGTCGCCATGACGGGCGGGCAAGTGGTGGACGGCGCAATCCCGGTGCCGCAGCTCACGCACGCATTGGCGGCCGAGGGCGTCGTCCGCACCATCGTTGTCGCCGAAGACCCGCACAAATATTCCGCCGAGGCGTACTGGGCCGAGGGGACCGAAGTCTGGCGCCGCGACCGGCTCGACGAGGCGCAGCGCACCCTGCGCGACACGCCGGGCGTGACCGCGCTGATCTACGACCAGCCCTGCGCCGCCGACCTGCGTCGCAAGCGCAAGCGCGGGCTGGCGCCGGAACCGCCGATGCGCGTGTTCATCAACGAGGCCGTCTGCGAAGGCTGCGGCGACTGCGGCGTGAAGTCGAACTGCCTGAGCGTGTTTCCGGTCGAGACCGAACTGGGACGCAAGACGCAGATTCACCAATCGTCGTGCAACAAGGATTTCTCATGTCTGGACGGAGATTGCCCGGCCTTCATCAAAGTGTGGCCGGCGGCGCGTTCCGAGAATGGCCGCCCACGCGACCTGACCGCCTTCCGGGTCGAAACGCCGCTGCCGGAACCGGAGCGCCGGGTCGGGCCGGACGCCAACCTCTTCATGACCGGCATCGGCGGCACGGGCGTCGTCACGGTCAATCAGATTCTGGCGACGGCGGCGCTGATCGACGGGTTGCAGGTTTTGAGTCTCGACCAGACCGGCCTGAGCCAAAAGGGCGGCCCGGTCATCTCCCATCTCAAGCTCAAGGCGCAGCCCGCCGACGCGTCGAACAAGATTGGACTTGGCGAAGCCGATGCTTACATCGTGTTCGACATTCTGACAGGGGCGCAGGAATCCAATTTGCGCCGGGCGCACCCCGCGCGCACGTACGCGGTCGTATCGCGCAGCAAAATTCCCACCGGCGCGATGATCAATTCAACGTCGGTTGAGTTCCCGGCGGCCGACCCACTTGTGGCGCGCATCGAGGCGCAGACTCGCGCGGAAGGGAACGCGTACCTCGACGCCGTAGCGCTGGCCGAGCGCCTGTTCGGCAGCCACATGCCGGCGAACCTCATCGTGGTGGGGGCGGCGTATCAAGCCGGCCTCATCCCCATCGGCAGCGCCGCCATCGAGCAGGCCATTCGGCTGAACGGGGTCGCGGTCGAGGCAAACATCAACGCCTTCCGCGCCGGGCGAAAGACGGTCTGCGACCCTGCGTGGGCCGCCGCGCTGGAACTACGGCGGCCGGGAACGATGCAGATCGAGCCTCACCTGTCGGACGGCGCGCGCGCCTTGATCGACGGTGTTGAGGCAAACGGCCGCCTGCGCGCAGCACTCGAACATCGCGTTCCCGAATTGATGGCCTACCAGGACGAGCGCTACGCACGGCGGTATGTTGAGTTCGTGCAGCGGGTTGTAGCAGCAGAACGGCGGCTGAACTCGGACGGCCGCACGCCGTCATCGAACGGCGATCCAGGTTCCGCCGCAGAGCGCTACCCCCTCGCCGCCGCCGTGGCGCGCAACCTGTTCAAGCTGATGGCCTACAAGGACGAGTACGAAGTCGCGCGCCTGCACCTGCAACCGGCGCTGCAACAAGCGCTGGAGGACCAGTTCGGCTCGGGCGCGCGCATCAATTACCAGCTGCACCCGCCATTGTTCCGGTACATGGGGTTGAAACGCAAGATCGGGTTCGGGCGCTGGTTCGAGTCGGGGTTCCGATTGTTGCGCGCGCTGCGCAAGCTGCGCGGGACGCCATTGGACCTATTCAGCTACACAAAGGTGCGCCGAACGGAGCGCGCCCTCGTCAGCGAGTACTGCGACCTGGTTGGGGCCGCACTGGATAGGCTCTCGGCGGATACATACGACCGCGCCGTGGAACTGGCCGCGCTGCCGGACATGATCCGTGGCTACGAGGAGATCAAGCTGCGGAGCGTGGAGAAATACCGTGCACAGGTGCGCGAATTGATGTCTTCATAGCGGTGCTTTTGACGCTGCGCGCCGCACCGCTCTGTGTTCCCAGCATAGGAGCATTTATCGCATGACCGTCCCCATAGGCGCCCTTCCACCCCTCGGCAACGTCCCCGAGAAGATGGTTGCTCAAACCATCCGGCCGGATCGCTACGGCGATCCGGCGACGGCTTTCCAGGTCGAAGAAATCGACGTGCCGGCGATCAAAGCGGACGAAGTCCTCATCGCCGTCATGGCGGCCGGCATCAACTACAACAACGTCTGGGCCGCGCGCGGCCTGCCGGTCGACATCATCGCCGTGCGACAGAAGCAGGGCGAGCCGTACGACTTCCACGTCGGCGGCAGCGATGTCGCCGGCATCATCTACGCGACGGGCACGGCGGTTAATGGGATTCATATCGGCGACGAAGTCGTCGTGCATCACGGTTGGTGGCAGGCCGACGACCCGTGGGTGCAGGCCGGCAAAGACCCGATGATCGCCCCCTCGGCGGCCATCTGGGGCTACAACACGAACTTCGGCTCTTTCGGACAGTTCTGCGTGGCGCAGGCGCACCAGGTGCTGCCCAAGGCGCGACGGCTTACCTGGGAAGAAGCCGCCGCCCCCACGCTCGTCGGCTCGACCGCCTATCGCATGCTGTTCGGCTGGGCCGGCAACACCGTGAAAGAAGGCGACGTCGTGCTCGTGTGGGGCGGTTCGGGCGGCCTGGGCGGGCAGGCGATCCAGCTTGCGACGGTGCACGGCGCGCGCGCCGTCGCCGTGGTATCGGACGCGGAACGAGGCGAGTATTGCAAGCGGCTCGGCGCGGTGGGCTATATCAACCGCAAGGACTTCTCCCATTGGGGCGTACCCCCGCATTGGACGGACCATGTCAGCCAGAAAGAGTGGACCGCCGGCTGCCGGGCTTTCGGCAAGGCAATCTGGGAGGTGCTCGGCGAGCGCCGCAATCCAGACATCGTATTCGAGCATCCGGGCGAGGCGACCATCCCAACCAGCATCTTCGTGTGCGAGGCGGGGGGTATGGTTGTGGTGTGCGCCGGCACAACCGGATACACAGCCTCCGTCGATTTGCGCTACCACTGGGTGCGGCAGAAGCGCCTGCAAGGGTCCCACGGCGCAAACGACGAACAAGCGGCCGCCTACAACCAGCTCGTGATCGACGGCAAGATCGATCCGTGCCTGGGCGAGGTGTACGCTTTCGAGGACATTGGCAAAGCGCACGCCGACATGGAAGCGGGCAAAGCCGTGCTGGGCAACCGCGTCGCGCTCGTCGGCGCGCCGGAGCGTGGATTGGGAGCAAAATAGAACGGAGAACACTCGTGACTGAGAACTCGTCCGACGTATACCGGCTGTCCGTTCGCAACTTGTGGAAGGTCTTTGGCCCGGACGGCAACCGCTTGCTCAATCGGGACGACGGCTGGGCGCAGACGGCCTCGCGCGCTGAGGTCCAAGAAAAAACCGGCCATGTCATCGCCGTGCGCGATGTGTCGTTCGACGTAACCCCGGGCGAGGTTTTCGTGGTCATGGGTTTGTCGGGCAGCGGCAAATCGACCTTGATCCGCTGCCTGATCCGGCTGATCGAACCTACACGCGGCGCGATTGAAATCGACGGCGAAAACATCATGGAGTACAACGCCGACCAGATCATTGCGCTGCGCCGCAAGAAGACCGCTATGATCTTCCAGCACTACGGCCTGTTCCCGCATCGCAACGTGATCGACAACACGGCCTACGGATTGGAAGTTCAGGGCATCCCCAAAGCCGAGCGGCATGAACGGGCGCTGGCAACGCTCGCGCAGGTAGGTCTGCGCGGCTGGGAGCATTCCTATCCGGACGAACTAAGCGGCGGCATGCAACAGCGCGTCGGCATCGCGCGGGCGCTGGCGCTGGAACCGGAAATTCTGCTCATGGACGAGCCTTTCAGCGGCCTCGACCCACTCATTCGTCGCCAGATGCAGGATGAGCTAATCCATCTGCAGGCCGAGCTGCGCAAGACGGTCGTCTTCATCACGCATGATTTGCTCGAGGCGCTCAAGCTCGGCGACCACATTCTGATCCTGCGCGACGGCCGGATCGTACAACTTGGCACACCCGAAGATATCGTGATGAACCCGGTGGACGATTATGTGAGCGAATTCGTGCGCGACGTGTCGAAGGCGCGCGTGATGCGGGTAACGCGCATCATGCGGCCGCAGAGCGAGGTAAAGCTACACCGGAAGAGCGAGCGCGTGGCTATGGATACGACCGTGCAGGACTTGCTGCCGTTGGTCGCGCGCAGCCCACATCCGATCGCGGTCGTCGACGAGGAGGGTGATATTGTCGGCGCAATAGACCGCCCCACTGTCCTGGACAGCCTCGCAGAGAGCCAGGCCGCACAGGCGGGCTAGGCCTTCCGCCCCCACATTTGTATCACGGAACTCACTGAAACTTTTTCAGGCGACCGGCGCTTTTGTCAACATAAGTCGCTGCCGCCAGCGTAAAACCGAACAGATTCTTTGATGCTCAAGCGCCAGTCACTTTTCGGCCAAAAACGCGAAATGCACCTGAAATGAGTCAGGCTACAACCTCGGCGAGACTGGCCTGAACGGCCTGGCCTTTGGCCGCGTGGGGGATAGAAGCCGCTTCAGGCGCGAAGATGAGACCCGCCTGCAGGTCCTGCTGAATTTTCGCCGCCAACCGGTCCATTCCAGCGCGGATTTCTTTCGTGGCAAGGAAGGCATGCTGACATTCACCAACCAACGCATGAACGCCGAACCACCCAGCGATTTCCCCCAATATACAGTGACGCGCGTGCCCTGCTCGACTGGAGAAAACGTAACCGTGGCGATTACATGGCAGGGTGCAGCAGATTTACATCGTTGCCGACTTACCCCAACCGAGCCGCCGCGAGCTATCCGTTGCGCAACTTCCCCGTGTCGACGAAATCGCCATAGTAAAATCTGTCTGGCTCCGGGCGCGGCCCGAAAAAGATCGGGTTTGTAATCGCCAGCATGAGACCGTCCGCGTCGTATGTGTCCAACCGCACCCACGCCGACTCGTCCGGTCGCGCTAGCATGTCCCACTCGATTGTGACTTCTCCCCCCCTGCTCTCGTAGACCGCGATAGGCGCGCCATTGCAGACGATCTGTACGCGCGCGCCGTCCGGACATTCCGCCACCGTCCCCACAAAGCTGACAGGCCCGGATGCTGCCCCGACGTCTGCGCCAATTTCGTAACATTCCGCGCCGGCCAGGGCTGCAAAGCTGACGCGCTGTCCCCTGCTCACATAGGCCCGCTGTTGCCGCACGGCAGCCAGCACCGCCGCTCCGGATAGTTCCCGCGCGTACACATACGTGCGCGGGCAACCGAGGCGCTCGGCGGGTTTGTCCTGACCGGGCGCAGGCTCCGGGCGGTGGAAGTCGCTGCCGCCGATGGCGGTGATGCGGTGTCCGGCGTTGAGCAAATCTGTCCACAAGCGAACCGCCGCCGGATTGGCTCGCCGGTTATCCGGCCAACTCGGGTCATTCCAGATTTCCATGCCATGCACGCAGTGCAAGTCGGTGTCAGCATTCACCCAGGCCCACGGTTCGAGCAGCGGGTGATTGATGGAATTGAGCAGGCCGGCAGCCGCTGTCTGGCCCACGACCTCCGCCAGGGTGCGGCCATGCAATTCGCGCACCCGCCAGTCCCCATCGCAGATGCCTTTTATCCAGCCGCCCTGCTCCTGAATGCCGAACGTGTTGTAGTGCCCGGGGCCGAATGTGACTTCCATGCCGGGCAAAACCAGCACATCATCTGGGTCGCCAAAATGCTCGTACGCGCCGAATGTGTTGTGGTCCGTAATCCAGAAGAAATCCAATCCTTCCCGGCGCGCGACTTCGACCAGTTCGACGGGTTCATAGTGGCCGTCAGAGAAGTTCGTGTGACAGTGAAAGTCGCCGCTGTACCAGCCCGGATTCGGGTTTAGAACGCGCGTGAGAGATAGTGCTGTTGGCATCGCTGATAAAGACCTTTCACACAATGATGAGCCTCAAGGTGTCCAGTGGCGCAACGGCTCCAGCTCTCCGTTATAAAGAAGGATTCCGCCCGCACCGTCAGAGACAACACCATGGGCGTTGGCGCGATACGAACCGCTCGCGCTGAGTTTACCCATCGATGTGAGCGAGAAGTTCAGCAGATCATCCGGGTCGAGCACGGCGAGGTATTTTTCGCGAGTGTTCGACACGAGGAAGAGCCACAGGCGTCCCAGCCCGTCTACGGCCAGACTGTCGTGTCCGCGCGGCATCTCGAACCCGGTGAGCGCTTCCAAATCCAGGTGCAGCCACGCTCCGGCCGGCGTGCGCGCGCTCGCGCCCCAGTGATCGCCGTTCGCGCCAAACCCACGTGGCTGCAGCAGCCAGATGGCGCCGTCCGGCGCCGGGATAATGCGCAGAATCGAGCCGCGCAAACCCACCTCCGAGCCGAAGCGCTCCCATGTGGAGGAGCCAGCGGGCAGGTGGTTGAGGCCGGCCTGCGCGCCGACCCATACCGAGCCGTCAGGCGTGACCTCCACAGAAAGCACCCGGCTGCGCAGCAACCCGTCTTGGTGCGTCAGCGTGGCGCCGGCTGGCTCGTCGGCAGTGTGAAGACGGAGGCGCTGGTTCCAATCCACGTACCACAATTCGCCCGGCTCGCGCGCGGCTGCATAGACGGGCCGGTACAGTCCGAGCGCCTTGGCCGTGTTCCCGGACGCAAATACCAGATTGTCGATCGGGTCCTGCCGCACCCACGCGCCGACAGGTGCGGCTTCCAGGATGTCCCAACTGTCTGGCACATCATATTTTCCCATGACCCGCCCCGATTGCAGCCGGAAATGGTACACGCGTTCGGATTGGATGTTGACGCACCAGGCTGATCCGTCGCCGGCCGGCACGACGCGATCGGTGCAGCGGGCGTTCGTCCAGAGTGTCGTCCAATGGCCGGCCGGCAGCGTGGACTGCAATCCCCGAGCGCGCCAGAAGAAGACCAGCGGCACGATCAGCAAGGCCAGCGGGCCGAACAACGCGCGCCGCTGCGCCACGACGAGGGCGGGGCCGGCGAGGGCCACCGCAAGCGCCAGCCAGACCGGCCAGCGCCGCTGCTGTGGCGCGCCAACCCAGATCAGGATCGCCCACGCCGGCAGCAGGGGCGCAAGCCGCCAAAACCACACGCGAAATTGCGCGCGCCAGCCGGTCGCGGGGGGGGGGGGGGGGGGGCC
>JBHHUI010000095.1:0-7988 GCA_046753805.1 Anaerolineales bacterium | reverse complement strand
CACACGTCCCGTTTGCGGGTATTTCGGGGAGGGCGAGTTTCATTTCTGTACGCATTGCAAGTACCCTGCTGTTAGGGTAAACTCTACATTCGTCCCTGTGTAGGCCCCGTCCGGGCCAATTGACTCCCGAGGAGCCATTGCGTCATGTCCGTCGAAGGTCGTCAGAAAGCGCTCGATGCAGCCGTTTCACAAATACGGAAGCAGTTCGGCGATGGCGCGTTGATGCGGCTCGGCGAGGCAACGCACCTTGCCGTCGATGTGATTCCCACCGGAGCGATATCGCTCGACCTCGCGCTGGGCGTTGGCGGGATTCCCCGCGGCCGCGTGACGGAAATCTACGGCCCAGAATCTGCCGGCAAGACAACGATTTGCCAGCACATCATCGCCGAGGCGCAGAAGCGCGGCGGACTGTGTGCGTTTGTGGACATGGAACACGCGCTCGACCCGGCGTACGCTGAACGCGTGGGCGTAGACATCGACAACCTGTATGTTGCCCAACCGGACACCGGCGAACAGGCGCTGGAAATCTCGGAGGCGCTTGTGCGCTCCGGCGCGATGGACGTGGTGGTCGTCGACTCGGTGGCCGCACTGGTGCCACAGGCCGAAGTGGAAGGCGACATGGGCGACGCGCCGATGGGACGGCAGGCGCGCCTGATGAGCCAGGCCATGCGCAAGCTGTCCGGCGCCATCAAGCAGACCAATACGGCCATGATCTTCACAAACCAGTTGCGTATGAAGATCGGGGTCATGTTTGGCAATCCCGAGACAACTACCGGCGGCAGGGCGCTCAAATTCTATGCCAGCGTGCGCCTGGACGTACGCCGGTTGCAGGCTATCAAGGATGGACAGGAGATCATCGGCAACCGGACGCGAGTCCGGGTTACCAAGAACAAGGTCGCGCCGCCATTCCGGCAGGCCGAGTTCGATATAATGTACTCAGAAGGCATCAGCAAGGCCGGCGACTTGCTCGACCTCGGCGTCGAGTTGGAGATTCTGGACAAGCGCGGCGCCTTCTACAGTTACGGTGAGACCCGATTGGGGCAAGGACGCGAGAAATCCAAACGTTTCCTGAAAAGCGATCCCGAACTCATGGCGAAAATCGAAGAGGCCATCCGAGAGCGGGCGCTGCCGCAAATGGATGCGGTGGAAACGCAGGAGAGCGACAACGGGTTGCAATAGCAGCCGGCCCCGGTCGCTAGCTCCACCGAAGGGCGGAGCGGGTGTCACGGCCAATACGGAACAATCAGTTCGCGATGACGGATGGCACGCGCGGCGTGCAAATGATATGACCCAGCGTACGAGTTTGGAGAGCAGCACACATGCAACCTGAACGGCTTTCGGCACACCATACACGCGCCCTAAGCGCAGCCGGTCCGTCGTTCCTGACTCTCCGATAAGTTAAGATCCGTCTGGTATCGCCATTGGCGAGCCGCCCATCGAACTGAAAACTGCACAGATATGCAGGCGGTAGCCGGCGCTATCGCGCCGTATGCCTTTGGCCGTGGCAGCAGATGTCACGGCTTTTTCGATTGCATGTGATGCCGACGATAACCGCACTGCAAGTACAGCAGCGCAACAAGCGGCGCATGAATGTGTATCTGGATGATGCGTTCGCGTTCGGCATTGCCATGAATGCGGGACTTGCGTTACGGGTCGGCATGACCCTGAGCGCGGCCGAAATCGCCGCACTCAAGAATGCGGACGAGGTTGAGCGAGCGTACGAGCGCGCGTTGCGGTTCCTGTCGTACCGGGCGCGGTCGGAGGCCGAGGTGCGGCGCAATCTGCAGCAGCACGAGGCGCCGCCCGATGTCATCGATGCAGTTCTCGGCCGGCTGCGACAGGCCAAGTATGTGGACGACGCCGAATTCGCGGCGCTCTGGGTCGCCAACCGGCTCGAGCACCGGCCCCGTGGAAGACGCGCACTGCGCGCCGAGCTGCGCCAGAAAGGCATTGCGGACGAATTGATTGAAGCGGCGGTCCGAGACGTGGATGACATGGCGGCAGCCCGCGCCATCGGCGAGAAACGGGCAACCCGCTTTTCCAAGCTGCCGACACGGGAGTTCCGCAACAAGATGTACGGCGTGCTGGCGCGGCGCGGCTTTGATTCAGACACGATCCGCACCGTGATACGTGAACTTATCGATTTCTATGCCATATCCGAAAGCGAACCTGAGAATGAGGACTAAGCCATGTCACCGTTAGACATCACGCTCCTTGTCCTCGCTGCCGTAGTCGGCGGCGCCCTCGGCTTCTTCCTGCGCCAGCGCTCAGTGGGCGCGCGCGAGGCTGAACTGAAAACCGAGTTGAGTCGCATCGACGAACGACTAGACGAAAAGCAACGCGAGCTTGAACTGAAAGCCCGCGAAGACTTGCAGCGGCAACGCGAGGGGCTGGAGACTCAATTTGAGAAACGACGCAGCGACCTGCGCCGCGAGGAAGAACGACTCGACAAACGGCGCGAAGATCTGGACAGCGCCACCGAACAACTCAGCCAGCGCGAGCGCGAGCTTTCCAAGCGCCAGAGCGCGCTCGACCGCCAGCGCAACGAACTGGAACAGCAACAGGCGGAGCAGATCGCCGAACTCGAGCGCATCTCCGGGCTGACGCGCAACGAAGCAAAGGAACATCTCCTGGCCATGGTCGAGAAAGACGCCCGCGACGACATGGCGCGCACCATCCGGCAGATTGAAGAAGACGCCAAAGAAGAAGGCGAGCGTCGCGCCCGCAAGCTGATCGTGGCCGCCATGCAGCGGGTCGCCAGCCAGCAAGTGTCTGACTATGCCGTTACGGTGGTGCCGATCCCGTCCGACGAACTCAAGGGCCGCATCATCGGGCGCAACGGGCGTAACATCCGCGCGTTCGAGCAGGCCTCCGGCGTGGATGTCATCGTGGACGACACGCCCGAAGCAGTCACGGTGTCATCGTTCGATCCCGCCCGGCGCGAAATCGCGCGGCGCGCGCTGACAAAGTTAATCCAGGATGGCCGCATCCATCCAGCGTACATCGAAAAGGTCGTGGCCGACGCCCGCGACGAAGTGGACGCGGTCATCAAGGAAGAGGGTGAGCGGGCGTCATTTGAAGCCAGCGTGCCCGGGCTGCATCCAGAAATTCTGCGGCTGCTCGGGCGGCTCAAGTTCCGCACCTCGTACGGGCAGGATCAGAACGCCCATGCCATCGAAACGGCGCTGCTGGCCGGCGCCATCGCCGCCGAGGTGGGTGCGAATGTCGAACTTGCCAAAGCCGGCGCCCTCCTGCACGACATTGGCAAAGCCGTGGACCACGAAGTGGAGGGCACGCACGCCGCTATCGGCGCTGAAATTGCCCGGCGATATGGGGTAAACCCCCTCGTGTGCAACTGCATCGCCGCGCACCACCATGAGGTCGAGCAGGAAACGGTCGAAGCTGCCATCGTCGAAATTGCCGATGCGATTTCGGGCGCGCGGCCCGGCGCCCGCCGCGAGAGCCTCGACCAATATCTGAAGCGCGTGCGCACGCTTGAAGAGATCGCCAACTCGTTCGACGGCGTGGACCATTCCTATGCGCTGCAGGCCGGGCGCGAGGTGCGGATCATGGTTACGCCGGAAAAAGTGGATGACCTATCCGCCATTCAGCTATCCAAAAACGTCGCTCGCCGGATCGAAGAATCGATGCAGTATCCGGGGCAGGTAAAGGTGACCGTCATCCGCGAGACGCGCGCGGTAGACTACGCGAAATAGCCCGGCAACTCACTCATGACAGACACATTACATTCCACACAGCAAACAGTCTGCGTTCCCAATATCAGCGCCACGGAACGCCGCAAGCGCCTTATGGGCGGTGTGATCGGGCTGGTCTTAAGCGTGGCGGTGCTGACAATGTTGTCCGCAACGAACGCCGCGCCGGTTTGGCGGCTGGTGCTGTTCCCGTTGCTGTTCGGCGCAGCCGTCGGATATTTTCAAGCGCGCGAAAAGACCTGAGTGAACCTGGCGGCGCGCGGCGCGCGCCATCTGGGCGAGAGGCCGGAACGCATCGAAGACTCAGCCGAATTGAGACAGGTACGACGCCAAGCGCGCAAGGTGTGGTTGCAGTCGTTCGCCAGCGCCACGGCGCTCACGCTCCTGGCGCTGGCGCTGCCCTAACCTCGTAAACGTCGCGCCCAAGCGGACGTATAACGGAAAGGCGCGTGGGCTGTTGTTCGAGGCTGCTATTGCGCCCGCGCGCCACTGCACTGAATGGCGCGGCTAATAAGCGGGGAAACCGTGCAAGAACCAGAACTCGCTTTGAGGAAAGGCAACCCGGAGCGACTCGTCCCACACGAATCCACCGGGAGCGAAATTCTTGCGCAGGCGGATGTCCAGCGCTTGCAAGCGGCTGCGGCCTGGTTCGGCCTCAGGGCGCTCTGCAAGCAAATCCAGCAGAAACTTTAGGTAGGTCCGCGCGTAGACTTCGCCGGCGTAGTTGCGATCGCAGTTGGCCGGTGAGTCGTCGCAGTCGTCCAAATACCAGGCCCACGAATTAAAGCGCAGGTTGAGTTCGGCAAGCGCCTTGCGTTCCAGGTTCGCGCGCCACGAATCCAGCTTGCCATCCAGTTCGTCGAACAGGCTCGCGGCGTCCTGCCGAGCCTGCGTTGAGAATGACGCCTGCAAACCGGAAATGCGTTGGCGCACGAGCAGCAGTCCGCCGACTGTCAGTTTCGGAAATCGCGAGAGAACGCCGCCGCTCTCAGAGAGCTGCCACAGGACCACATCCGATTTGATGAATTCTTCGTAGTCGTCGAGCATGGCGCTCAACACGGCCAGGTCGAAGGCGGGATTGTACATGCGTGTGCGTGGAGCGCGAGTCGGGTCGACCCCGAATCACGCAGTAGCGCCGGGAAGATGCCGACGGAGCGCGCGGTTATTTCAATTTCTGCGGCTGGAGGTAGGCCGGGTTGCCGGAAACTTCGCGCCAGCGGTCGCTCACATCGCCGATATGCCATTCCCAGACCGTGTGATCGTCGGCGTCGACATATTGCAGCCCAGGCCGCATCCCGAGCACGTTGCTCAGTCCGTTCACAAGCCCGTCGTCGCCGGCTTGCGCGTTGAGCCGCAGCCAGGCGGCCGGCATCCATTCTAATTCGATAGGCCGCCCCCGGTAGACGCCCGGCATTCGGTGCGGCGCTGCCGCTGTAGCGTGATCAAGCCATACGTCTACAACACGCGCGTCCCACAGCGTGAGGCGCACGCGCTCGCTGATCTGATACGGGTTGTCGCCCGGCGAAGTGTAAAACCACGAAAGCGAGGTGGGTGCCATTAGAGGGTGACGGTCTCCAGTTGTTGATTAGCAGTGCGGTCAACGGGCGAGCGGCGCGCCGGCCTGTCCAAGCCGAACAAAGCCGGCCACGCTATTGGCCAGCGCCGCGTCCGACTGCACGACAAGAAATGCCGCCGCCGCCACGACTCCGATGACTGCCACTACAAAGAATGCGGCCAGCACAGCCAGCACATACTCGCGCCTGATGTTAAGTGTTGTGGCCATTGTCAAACCTTCCTGCATGCCTGACCGGATGCCCCTGTCCGGCGTTCGATAGATGCGCGCCGGCGGAACGTAATTGTATTGTATGGGCGGGACAGGATTCGATCAATAGGGTTGGTACTTGTACCCGCTTCCGGTCAGGATCGCAACCACCGGCGCGGTGTGAGCGTTTGCCAGCAGCGTCCGCAGGGCCGCCCATACCACGGCCGAAGTCGGCTCCACGTAGAACCCGCAGCGCGCCAGCACGGAGCGCCCAGCTTCGATCTGGACTTCTTTTACTGGCATGAACTCGCCGCCCGACTCGCGCACCGCTGCAAGCACCGCATCCCCGCGCACGGGATTCAGAATACGAATGCCCTCCGCGAGCGTATCGCCTTCCGTGACGAATCCCAAGCCATCCGGGCCAAATGTGGAGAACGCCCACAATGGCGCGCAAGCCTCCGCCTGGACACCGACGAGATGCGGCAGCTGTGCGATCACGCCGGCCGTTTGCAGTGCGCGGAAGCCTCGGTACACGCCGAGCAGCAACGTCCCGTGGCCGGTCGGCAACACGACCGTGCCGGGCGCACAACCCAACTGTTCGACGAGTTCATACGCCACCGTCGCCAGCCCGGCCAGCCCCACCGGATCGTAATTATGGCTGGCGTAGTAGGCGCCCTCGGCGGCCGCCGACTGCACAGCTTCGGCGGCCCTCGACCGCGGTCCCGGTACGGGAACTAGCTCCGCGCCAAATGCCCTGATCTGCGCGAGCTTGCCTCCCGCCGCGTAAGCCGGGACAAATATGCGCGCCGCGATTCCGGCGCGGGCGCAGTAGGCGGCGAAGGAGGCCCCGGCATTACCAGATGAATCTTCCACCGCGGCGACGACTCCCTGGCGGACCAGGTGCGTGAGCAAAACCGTTGTACCACGATCTTTAAATGATCCTGTCGGATTCAGATATTCGAGTTTGAAATGAACCGCGTGTTTGTCGCCGGTTTCGGCCTCGATCTCGGCTGCGAGCAGCGGAGTGCCGCCTTCACCCAGCATGACCGGGGCAGAATCCGGCGGCAAGGGAAACGTATGCCGGTAGCGCCACAGCGAGCGGTCATCTCGTTCGACCTGCGCGGGATCAAACACGAGCGGTTCAGCCAGATCGAGCAATCCTCTGCAAACCGGACAGCGGTAGTCCCCCAGATCGGCTGCGTGCGTTCGACGACAGCTTGTGCAGCGGTACACGGTTAGAGTTAGAGTGAGGAGTTAGAGTGAGGCGTTAGAGGGGGGCGGTCGGTTTCGGATGGGGTGTAGTGCCCTTCGACCCACGTTTCGCCGCCGGGCCCAACCTCCTTCTTCCACACAGGCACGATCTCTTTCAGGCGGTCGATGCCATAACGGGCGGCCTCAAAAACGCCGGTGTCGCGGTGCCCGGCCGAGCACGCGACGAGCACGGTCGGCGTGCCGGGGTGCAGGCGTCCAATGCGCTGCACGATCGCGATTCCGGCCACCACCGGCCAGCGCGCCCGAATCTCGTCCGCAACCTGCTGCAGCTTGGCCTCGGCCATCGGTTTGTACGCTTCGTACTCCAGGTACTTCGTATCGTGCGGCTCATATCCATCCCCTGAGCGGCTTGTCTCCCCCCGCACCATGCCGGTGAACAGGCAGACAGCGCCGGTGGACGGTAGCGTGATTGCGGCGACGAGCTGGTCGATGTCAATCTCGTCATTGGTGACATGCAAAATCGTCGGAGATTGGAGATTAGTGGTTGGAGATTCCGCGCCGCCGCTGACGGGGGGGAAGAGAGCGACTTCGGAGCCGTCTGGAACCGCATCTGTTTGAAACGCAAACTCGCGGTTGATCGACACGAGTGCGCTGGGCATCGCCGGTTCGAGTGCGGGCAATCGCACGACCAACGCAGCCTTCAAATCGTCAACGGTTGCCCCATCCGCAAGATCCAACTCCATCCGGTCCATACCGGCGCGGTCTTTAAGGGTGGCGAAAAAGAGGACGGTTATGGGCATGAGAAATCAGCAATTGGCTATTGTTCATTAACCACGTCGCCGCTTTGTCCGCCGCGTTTCTCGACCAGGCGCACATTGGAGATGCGCATAGTCTTTTCGACAGCCTTTGCCATGTCATATACAGTCAGCGCGGCCACCGTCACAGCGGTGAGCGCTTCCATCTCCACCCCGGTTTTGCCGCGCGTGCGCACTGTGGCGGTGATCTCCACCCCGGACTGCGCGTCGCCGCCCAGAGCGTCGCACGCTTCCAATTGCACGTCGATATGCGTCAGCGAGAGCGGATGGCAAAGCGGGACGAGATCGGCCGTGCGCTTGGCAGCCATCACACCGGCCAACTGCGCGGTTGTAAAAACATCCCCCTTCTTCAGATTGCCCGCGCGAATCAGCGCCAGCGTCTCCGGGCGCATATGGACTTCGCCGCGTGCGATGGCTGTGCGTTCGGTGTCAGGCTTGTGTCCCACGTCCACCATATGCGCCCGCCCGGTTTCGTCGATGTGAGAC
>JBHHUI010000094.1:0-8046 GCA_046753805.1 Anaerolineales bacterium | reverse complement strand
CATGTCAGACGCCTCTTTGGTCACGTCCGTGCCGGTAATGCCCATGGCAACGCCAATGTCGGCGCGCTTCAGCGCGGGCGCGTCGTTCACGCCGTCGCCGGTCATCGCCACCACCGCGCCCGAATTCTGGAGCGCTTCCACCAGCCTCACTTTGTGATGGGGCGAAACGCGCGCAAAGGTATCCGTGTCGGCCACGAGGCGCACAAGCGCCTCGTCGTCCAACTCGTTCAACGCCGCGCCTGTAACGACGTGTCCGCCCGGACGCAACAGACCCAGGTCCCTGGCAATCGCTTCGGCCGTTTCCGGATGGTCGCCGGTGATCATAACCGTGCGGATGCCCGCTTTGCGCGCGGTCTGGATCGCCGCCGCCGCTTCCGGCCGGGCCGGGTCGATCATGCCGAGCAAGCCCACGAAGACCAGCTCGGTCTCGACGGTCGCGGGCGAAACTTCGGTTGGCGCCTCCGGGAGGATTCGGTATGAAACGCCCAGCACGCGCAAGGCCCGCCCCGACATGGCAGTATTGGCTTTCAGGATTGCGTCACGTGCGGCGGCGTCCAGAGATTCGACCGAGCCGTCCTGTCGCTGGATATGGGCGCAGTGGTTCAGTACCACGTCCGGTGCGCCCTTGACGCAGGCCAGCACGCCGCTCGTCTCGTCGAGTCCGGGGGCCGGCGCGCCGATGGTATGCAACGTGCTCATCATCTTGCGCGCCGAGTCGAACGGATTTTCGGCCACGCGTGGAAAGTCCTGCTCGACCGCCTCGCGCCACAGCCCGGCTTTGGCGGCCGTGACGACCAGCGCGCCTTCAGTAGGCCCGCCCACCATGCGAAAGCCCGTGCGCGAGTCTTCCGTGGGGTCGGTTTCGAGTACGGCATCGTTCGCCAGCAGAGCAACTCGAAGCGCATTCTGCACGACCGGGTCGGCGGTAGCCGGGGTCTCATCCGCTGCGCGCAGGACAGCGCCGCTGGGACTGTAGCCGTCTCCGGTTACGTCGAAGTACGCGCCGTCGATCCACATGCGCACGACGGTCATCTCGTTTTGCGTGAGTGTGCCGGTCTTGTCGCTGCAGATCACGCTGGCAGAACCGAGCGTCTCGACGGACGCCAGCCGCCGGATGAGTGCATGACGTTTGATCATCTCGCGCATGCCCAGCGCCAGGCTGATGGTGACGACCGCCGGCAGGCCTTCCGGCACGGCGGCAATGGCGAGGCTGACGGCGACGATGAACATCTCCAGTGCATCCGCACCGCGCAGCAAGCCGATCAGAAAGACCACCGCCACGACGACAAGCGCGGCGTAGCCGAGCGTGCGCCCGAGCCGTTCCAGGCGCCGTTGCAGGGGCGTCTCTTCTACTTCGACTGCCTGCAACATTTCCGCGATGCGGCCGATCTCCGTGCTCATGCCGGTACCAATCACAATGCCCAGGCCGCGCCCGAATGTCACGGTTGTACTCATGAAGGCGGAGTTGATGCGGTCGCCCAGCGCCGCCGCCTCGCCAAGCAGGCGCCCGGCTTCTTTCTCGACCGGCGCCGATTCGCCGGTGAGGGTTGCTTCGTCCACGCGCAGGTTGACGCTGTCAATCAGCCGCAGGTCGGCGGGCACGAAGTTGCCCGCTTCCAGCAGCACGACGTCGCCGGGGACGATTTCTCCGCTGGGCACGGTGAGGCGTCGCCCATCGCGCAGCACATGCGCGTCCGGCGCGGCCAGTTTCTTCAAGGCCGCCAGCGCGCGTTCGGCGCGCGATTCCTGTACGATACCGAAGACTGCATTCAGCACCACGATCGCCATGATCGCGGCCGCCTCTACTACGTCGCCGAGCAGCAGGGAGATGAGGCTGGCCGCGATCAGCAGGATCACGACGAAATTGTTGAATTGATCGACGACCAGTTTCCAGAAGGGGGTGGGTGGTTCCTCGCGCAACTCGTTGGGGCCGTAGTGTTGCAATCGCCGGCGCGCTTCGTCTTCCGTGAGGCCGCGGGTGCGTTCGACCGCCATTGCCTCGGCGACGCGGTCGACAGAATGTGCGTGCCAGGCGCGGTCGGGTTGTGCTGCGTAATTGGGTGCGTTGTCAGGCATATAAAAAGCGCCGCTGGTCTGGTCGACCAACGGCGCTTCATTATAGCAGAGCGGGCAGACTGTGCCGGAGAGGAACTGGGCGCAGATGAACGCTGACGCAAATCATCCGCGTTTATCCGCGAAATCTACGTACTATTCTGTCATCCACTCTCGCCGTACACACGCGTGTCGGGGTACCAGTCCTTCCAGCCGAACCAGAACACGGCGGTGGACTTGACGCGTGATAGGCGCTGCCCTACCAGCGGACCTTCGAGCGCCATGCCAGTCGTCGCATCCCAGCGCGTACCGGTTTCCGCATCGACAATAGATATGCTGTCGCCCGAGAATGTGTGTGGCTCACCAGCCACCGTACGATCATAGACGATCCCTGCGCCGGAGGCAGTCGAGAATACGACGAGCACGTTCTGGTCGCCGATATGGTCGTTCAGCACCGGTTCTTGATTCAACACGCTGAACGGGTACGCAACCGCTTCGGTGTCGCCGGCGACGCCGATGACGTACTCTTTGGTGTACAGTCGTTCGTCGCGGAATGTCTCGCCGATGACGCCAGCGCTTGAGGAGCTGTAATAGCCGCTGTAGCTGTCGTAGTTGCCGCTGTAACCCTTTACGAGAGCAACCGTGTCCGGGTGCTGCGCGCGCCACTCGGCCCAGGTGGTGTGGATTGCGGGCACAAATTCGAGCTCGGCGCCGGTTAATGGGCCTTCAATGGCCTTGCCCAGTATCTGTCCCCACAGGCTGTTGGTCTGGCGGTCGTACATGACGAGCGTGTTGCGGATCAGTTTTCCGCTCACGCCAAAGGTGTACAGTTCGCCGTCGATTTCGCGGGAATACACGATTCCCGTGAAGCAGAGCGGTCACCATGTGACCGCGATGGGACGGCCGCCAACCGTGTCGTTTACGATTTCGTGTCCACTCAACAAGCCGGTAGAATAGGCGCGGTGATCGCCGTCGATGCTCACCCCCAGTACAAGCTCGTCCGGTGCGTATTCCGTGTCGGCTTCGGTCGCGCTGTAGAACTGCGGGTTGTCAATCGCCGGAATACCGTCGCGCGGCAGCAGCGTGACGATGTCAAGGTTGGCCAGTTCGGCCGGTCCCTCCGGATCAAGATCGGTCACACTGACGGTGTTCGATCCGCGCCGTGTGGCGAACCACACCAGCGCCAGCAGGCCGGCGAACAGCAGTAGCCCGGGCAAATTACGGCGTATGGTGGTCGGCATGGGAAAATTCTGTCATGGTTCACAGCGCGCTGGCAGTAGTGTGCGTTACGCAGTCTGGAGTTAGAGTAGCAAGTTAGAGTTAGAGTTTGATGAGTAAGCCGTTCAAGTTGGGTCGCGTCTTCGGTCTTGAAATCTCAGCCTATCCGTCTGCGCCGGCGGGATTTTTGCTGCTGTGGGCCGTCCTTGCGGTACTGGGCGGTTGGCTGCTGCGGTGGTCGGCGGCAACGGCCATAGGGACTGGATTCGCCGCTGCGACTGTACATTTCCTATCGGAGCTGCCGCACCAGTTTGGACACGCGCTGGCAGCCCGCCGGACCGGCTACCCTATGCTGGGTGTACGGTATTGGTGGGTGTTTGGCGCTTCTCGTTATCCGCACGACGAGCCCGAACTACCGGCCGCGCTGCATATCCGGCGGGCGCTTGGCGGTGCGCCGGCCAGCCTCGCCGTGGCGGTGGTGGCGGCCGCGGTAGCGTGGGCGCTATGGCCGACCACCAGCGTGTTTTTCTGGATCGCCGCCTTCATGACGGCTGACAATCTGCTGGTGTACACGCTGGGCGCATTTCTGCCGCTTGGCTTTACCGACGGCAGCACCCTGCTGCATTACTGGAAAACGAGGAAAAACGAATGAGCTATACCTTTCCCGGCCCGGAGTGGCTGCAAGCGTTTGAGACCAAGTTGAATGCGGACGACCGTTACGCGCACATTGCGCGCAACTGGGAGGGCGACATCCTGTTCAAGATCGAGCGCAGCGACGGTTTCCCGGAGTCGATGTCGCTCTACCTGGATCTGTGGCATGGCAAGTGTCGACAGTCTTTCATCATGGATGAAGATCATCGGCTTGAAGGCGATCCGGCTTTTGTGCTGGCGGCCTCGTATGACAACTTTGCGCGCATCCTGGAAGGCAAGCTCGATCCGATGCAAGCCATGCTCGCGCGCAAACTGCGCGTGCAGGGCAGCATGGCGTATATGATGCGCAATGTTCCCGTCGTGCTCGACTTCGTGCGCTGCGCGAAGGAAGTGACGCTGGCGGGCATGGAGGCCGAGGGCTGAACCGGTAAACCACCATGCAACCGATTCTCAAGATCGATCTCGCTACCGGCGAAACCGAATCGTATGCCGTCCCGCTCGACTGGGTGCGCGACTACCTCGGCGGGGCGTCGCTGGCCGCGCGCCTGCTGTACGACGACCTCACGCCCGACCTCGATCCGCTTGCGCCCGCAGCGCCCTTGCTTATCTTGAACGGCCCGCTCACCGGCACGGCTGGTCCGGCCGTGGGGCGCTTCGTTATCTGTGCGAAATCGCCCGCCACCGGGCTGTGGGGCGAGAGCAACATCGGGGGGTTCTGGGGGCCGGAGCTGCGCAAGGCGGGCTTCGACGGTGTGTGGCTCACGGGCTGCGCGGATGCGCCGACGTACGTCTGGATTCATGCTGGCGACGTTGAACTGCGCGCCGCCCAGCACTTGTGGGGCTTGGACACCTATGCGGCGCGCGATGCCGTGCTGGCTGAGATTGGGACAGCCGGCGCGCGGGTGGCGACCATCGGGCCGGCGGGTGAGATTGGCATTCCGTTTGCGCTGATCCTGTGCGATCACGGGCGCGTCGCCGGGCGCACGGGCCTGGGCGCGGTGATGGGCGCGAAGAATCTGAAGGCGATTGCGGTGAAGGGCGCCGGTAACGTGCCGGTCGTCGATCGGGAGCGCTATTTGCCCCGGCGTTCGGAGGCCAACCGTGCATTGCGCAGCGACACCCTCACGACCTCGCTGCGCGAACTGGGCAGCGCGGCCGGGGCCGACTACTTTGACTACCTCGGCGAGATGCCGAAGAAGTACTTCCAACGCGGTATCTTCGAGGGCGCCGCCCGGCTCTCGGGTGCGACCATCGCCGACACCATCCTGACGAGCAAGAGTGCGTGCCACGCATGCGTGATCGCCTGCGGCCGCGTGGTGACGTTGGAGGATGGCGAGCCGCGCAAAGGGCCGGAATACGAGACACTCGTGGGCTTCGGGTCCAATCTGCTGATCGACCATGCCGCCGCCGTTGCGCGTCTGGGCGAGTTGTGTGACCGCTATGGCATGGACACGATCAGCTTGAGCAACACGCTCGGCCTGGCCTGCACGCTCTTTGAGCGCGGCGTGATCACGGAAGAAGATACAGGCGGAATACGGTTGGTATGGGGCGACGCAGCCGTCGCCGAGCAGTGCGTGCACCTGACCGCGCGCCGGGAAGGCTTCGGCGCGCAGCTGGCCGCGGGCGCGCGGGCGTTGGGACGCCATTACAACGCCGAAAGCGAGGCCGTGCAGGTGAACGGGTTGGAGGTTCCCTACCACGACCCACGCGGCGCTTCCGGCATGGCGCTGGTGTATGCCACTTCTCCACGCGGGGCCTGCCACAACCAGTCCGATTACTTCCTCGTGGACATTGGCGCGGTCGAAGACGATCTCGGCATGAAGTTCATTGACCGTCAGGCCGGAGCGGAGAAGGCCGCCAACGTCGCGCGGCACCAGGATTGGCGCACGGTGGCAAACGCGCTCGTGCTCTGCATCTTCGCCAACGTGCCGCCGAAGACCGTGCTCGAATTGGCCAACGCTGCGCTGGGCGTGGATCTATCGCTCGCCGAGCTGTTGCGCTGTGGGGAACGTGGTTGGAACCTGAAGCGCGCTATCAACAACCGCCTCGGACTGACGCGCGCGAACGACACGTTGCCGAAAGCGCTGCTCACGCCGTACCCGGACGGCGGTGCGGAGGGGTATGTCCCGCCGTTGCCAGATATGCTGGCCGCTTATTACGAAGCGCGAAGTTGGGACCCGCAGACCGGGTATCCGACGCGGGAAAAACTGGCGGAGCTGGGGTTGGATTGGGTGCTGATACACTCAGATCATCAAGTCAGGCGTAACGATTTGCCGGCGAAATCCGATCGGCGCCTATCTACGTGAATCTGCGTCCCATTTGATATGCAGACGGTGGAACGATTCACACGGCAATAATCCCGGCCGCCGGGCGCGGCACGCGCATGCTGTCGCTCACTCGCGCGACGCCGAAGGAACTGCTCCCGCTCGGGCGCATGCCGGTCTTGCAGCGCATTGTCGAAGAACTGCAGCGCGGCGGCATCGATGATGTCGTGATCGTCACCAGCCCAACGAAGCCAGCGATTGAAAAGCACTTCCGTGGATTTCCCGGCGTCCGCTTCGCCTACCAGTCCGAACCGCTGGGACTGGGACACGCCGTGCTTGCGGCGCGCGACTTGATCGAGGACGGTAGCTTCGTCGTCGCGCTCGCCGATGCGCCGTTGAGCGGGAGTCATGCGCATGAACTGGTCCCCGCGCTCTTGCGCGCGCAGGCAGATTTAAGCGTCGCAGCCGTGATTGCGGCTGATGAGGTCGCGCTGGAGGATACGTACCGGCGAGGTATCCTCGTCCCGCAGGCCGACCCCGCGCCGGGTCGCCCGGTGCGCCTGCGCGATATGGTGGAGAAGCCCGCGCCGGGCGCGGCTCCCGGTCGGTTGGCCTCCGCCTGCCGCTATGTGTTCACCCCGGCTATTTTTAACGCATTGGCGCAGACTGCGCCCGACGCCGACAACGAGATTCAACTCACCGATGCCATCCGCAGACTGATCCGTTCCGGTTGGGCGGTGTATGCGTTGCCATTGGCAGCCGGGCAGGTGCGTCACGACACGGGTAACATCGACGGCTACCGGCGGGCGGTCGCCGCATTCGCACGCGAGTGACCCACCCGACGGTATACTTGGGCCATGCGTGCAACCAATCCCAACCTGATCCTGGCGCTCGCCAAAGTGATCATCGCCGCTGCCTGGGCGGACGGCCAGGTGACGCACGGTGAGATCAACAATCTCAAAGACCTGCTCTTCCGTTTGCCCGACCTGACCGGCCGCGAGTGGGCCATGCTCGAGATGTACATCGACGCGCCCGTGGGCGAAACCGAACGCGCCCGGCTGGTCGAGCAGCTCCGGGACGAAATCCGGACGAGCGCCGACAAGGCGCTGGCGCTTGCTGCCCTGGATGATCTCTCGTATGTGGACGGGCGACTGGCGCCGGAAGAGGAGGCCGTGCTAGCGGAGATCAAAGAGGCCATCCAGTTTGCCGATGTGGGCCTGATCGGCGCGCTGTCCGGGCTTGTGCGCGGCATGGTGGGCCGACGCCGCGCAGCGCTGGCCGAGGCGCCGAACCGCGAGGAATACTTCGAGGATTTCATCAAGAATCGCGTTTACTACGGCGTGCGGAGACGGCTGGACGCCGGGCCGGGCGAGGGTGAACTGGATATCCCCGAAACGGAGTTGCGCAAACTCTGCCTCGCGGGCGGTCTGATGGCGCGCGTCGCGCATGTGGACCGGGAGGTGCAAGCGGGCGAAGTCGCTGCCATGGTCGCGGCGTTGCAGCGGGACTGGGAGCTGGACGGGCCGGCGGCCGCATTCGTCGCCGAGACGGCCGTTGACGAGCTGGGCTACGACATGGACTATTATCGGCTCACGCGCGAGTTCTTTTCCAATACGACGCGCGAGGAACGCGTCCGTTTTCTCGACGTACTGTTTAACGTGGCCGACGCCGACGGGCAGGTGTCCGTCGACGAGATCGAAGAAATCCGCACCATCACGCGCAGCCTGAAGCTGGAACACCACGAGTTCATCGCTGCGAAGTTGAAGGTCCCGAAGGGGCGCAGAGCTGCATGAACAACTATGCAAATCGTCACAGGCATTGCGCGGATTACGCATGTGTGTCATATTATTTTGTGCATAGA
>JBHHUI010000093.1:0-8052 GCA_046753805.1 Anaerolineales bacterium | reverse complement strand
ATAGTTCACTCCAAGCGTCTCGGCCGCGATCTGCGCGACGGTTGTCATGGAGCCTTGCCCGAAATCCGCGCAGCCCGTAGACAACTGTACGTGCCCACTCGATAGCAACCGTACTTCTGCCGCGGCCGGGTCCGGCCAGTTGGCGGAAAAACCCACGCTCTTGAATCCGGACGCGACGCCCACGCCAAGACGCCGCCCCGTTCGCTGTGCGATGGCCTTGCAAGCCGGCAAATGGACTGCGAGCGCACGCTGCACTTCAGACAGCGTCTGCTGATAACCGACGCTGTGTTCCAATACTTGACCAAGATAGAGCGCCTGCCCGCGGTCAATACCATTGACGGCGCGAAAAGAAAACGGATCCATACTCAGCGCGCGCGCCAGGCGATCCATTTGTGATTCCACGGCGAACGCCACCTCCGGCGCCCCAAAGCCGCGCATAGCCCCGGCTGTGATGTTATTGGTGTGCACAGCGTACAGGTCAACGTGTACGTTCGGCACGACGTATGGACCACACACAAACGTCGCCAGCGTCTCCGCCGTAATCGACCCCCAGGAGGCGTAAGCGCCGGTGTCGGCCACAATTTCGGCGTCGATGCCGGTGAGCCGCCCGTCCTGGGTTACACCGGTTCGGTAACGCATCTTGAATGCATGGCGCTTGGGATGCACGCGCAAAGACTCTGCGCGCGTAAGTACGATCTTGACAGGTCGTCCAGTAACCAGCGCGCCGAGCGCTGCCAGCGCCTGGACGGTGATATCGCACTTGCCGCCAAATGCGCCTCCCATGGGGAGGTTAACCATGTTGATGCGTTCGAGCGGCAGCGCGAGGGCCGCGGCGATCTGGCGCAGCGTCTGGAATTGATTCTGCACGCCACACCACAGCTTAATACCGCCCTGCCCGTCCGGCTCGGCGACGGCAGCCTCCGGTTCCAGATAGGCGTGCTCGATGAACGGCACGGCATACTCACCTGTGATTACAATGGCCGAGGCGTCCAATGCGCGGGCGGCGTCGCCGATCCGAACCGGTTGATGGGTCAGTATGTTTCGCGGGCAATCTGTGTGCAGCAGCGGCGCCTCTGGATTCATGGCCTCAATCGGATCGAATACCGGAGGTAACGGTCGATAAGCCACGTGCACGGCCCGCGCTGCCGCCTCGGCCTGCAGCTCAGTTTCAGCCAAAACAACAGCCACAGGCTCGCCTATGAAGCGCACTTTGTGCTGCGCCAATACTGGCTGGTCACGAATAATCGGACCGTGTAAGTTGACGCCGGGAACATCTGCAGCGGTGAGAACCGCCACCACGCCGGGCAATGTCCGGGCGCTTTCAGTATCGACTTCGACAATTTCCGCGTGTGGATGCTCACTCCACACCACCTTGCCGGCGAGCATGCCGGGCCGGTATATGTCTGCGCTGTAAGTCTCCCGACCGGTGACTTTGTTTTCGTCGCCCTTATTCGGCACCGAAAGCCCGACCGCCGGCCTCACCCCCCGCCGCGGCCTGACAGCCACCCCTCCTCCTTCTCCCCGTGGCAGAGGGGGGAGAGCTAAAACCGCGTCGAATATCTTCTGGTAACCCGTGCAACGACATAGATTGCCCTGAAGGGCCAACTTTATATTTTCCAGAGTAGGCGCGGAGGTGGAATCAAGCAGCGCCGCAGCAGCGAGGATCATGCCCGGCGTGCAGAAACCGCACTGGACTGCGTGATGGTCGATGAATGACTGCTGCACCGGGTGCAAGCCGTTGTGGAAGCGTCGGCTCAGACCCTCGATTGTCAGTACATGCCGCCCGGTGACGGCTTGCATGGCCGTGCGACAGGCCAACGTCGGCCGGCCATCCACCAGCACCGTGCACGTTCCGCAGTGCCCCGCGCCGTCGCAACCATCTTTCGTACCAGTTAGTTGGAGAGCATCCCGCAGATAGCGTAAGAGTGTCCGGCTGTCCGAGTCATCCGCTTCCAACAACCGATCGTTGACCGTTAGCTGCATCGACTGTCCAGCTATTCACGCGTGTACGGCACACACATCGCTGCCGGGCCGCTCGCTTTGCGCGCTACCGTCGTCAGCACAACGATAGTGAGCAGATAGGGGAGCATGAGCATAACCTGGAAGGCAAGCGGCGCCGCCGCCATGGCCTGTAAACGAAGTTGCAACGCGTTGACAAAGCCAAACAAGATTGCACCGAGCATTACTTGCCACGGACGCCACTTGCCAAAAAAGACGAGCGCGACTGCCAGCCAACCCCGTCCGGCGGAGATGTTGTCTGTAAACAAGTTGGTATGTGCAAGCGTGAGAAATACGCCCGACAGCCCGGCAAGCATACCGCCCAACAGAACTGCGCTGTATTGGAGCCGGAAGACGTTGATGCCCACGGAATCGACTGCGCGGGGGTGTTCACCGACGGCGCGGATGTTCAGCCCGTAAGTAGTCCGATAAAGAACCAGGGTGAGAACGGGCACGAGCGCGAATGCAATGTAAACAAGCAGGTTTTGCCGAAACAGGACCTGGCCGACCACCGGGATAGCACTTAGTATCGGAATAGCAATCTCCTGAAAGCCGGCCGTCTTGGGTGGAATATAGGTGCCGCCAAAGATCAGCTTGTTCATGAAGAACGTGAAACCGCCCATCATGATTACAAGCATAATTCCGGTAATGGTCTGATTTGCCCGCAAGGTGACCGACATGAATGCCATCAGAAGCGAGACCAGGAGGCCGGCCAGAACACCGGCGGCCAGTCCGACCCAGATACTGCCTGAGAAGAATGCACCGACAAAGCCCCAGAACGCACCTGAAAGCACAACGCCCTCGACGCTGAGATCAAGCACACCTGCAAGCTGGGAAAATATCTGCCCCAGACTCGCCATCAGCAGTGGCGTCGCCATCCGCACGGTGGCGGTGAGCAAACCGATGAACACTGCCGGCTGCAATAGTTCCAGAATGATCTCCATCGTTAATCCTCCAACTTAGAGACGATGAATTGGCTGCCAAGCACAAAAAGGACCATCAGCCCCTGTATGACGACGACGATGGAGGTCGACACCTGCACCGTTCGCGCCATCGAGTCGGCGCCGTTCAGCAGTGCGCCAAATAAAATTGCCGCCGGCACGATCAGAGCAGGGTGTAGATTCCCGAGCAGCGCGACGACCGTGCCAGTCGATCCAAAACCAGCCGAGAACCCTTCAAGCAGGCGATACTGGATACCGGCGATTTCACCCATCCCGGCCAGACCGGCCAATCCCCCACTAATAGCCATGGCCAGAAAGATGCTGCGCGGAACGCTGATGCCGGCGTGTCGCGCCGCTCGTGGATTCCGCCCCACGGCCCGAATCTGGTAACCGAGCGTCGTCTTCCACAACAAGATGTACACCGCGATGGCGGAAAGCCCGGCGATGATCACGCCAGCGTGCAGCCGGCCCCGTTCGAGCAGGCGCGGGAGCTGAGCCGACTCGGCAATCATCGCCGACATCGGTTGACCGGCAGCGGTCGGATCGCGGAGCGGACCGTACACAAGGTAACTGGTGAATAAGATGGCCACGAAGTTCATCATGATCGTCGTGATGACCTCGTTGACCTCCCATTTGGCCTTCAGGATTCCGGCGATGGAGGCATACAGTCCGCCAGCCAGAAATCCTGTCAGGAGCATGAGCGGCACGGCAATAATGGTTGGCCACCCAAACAGCAATTTCCCCACCACCGCTGCGCCGACTGCGCCTAACTGAAGCTGGCCCTCAGCGCCGATATTCCACTGGCTACACCGAAAGGCGACCGCAACGCCGAGCGCAACCAGCAGGATGGGGGTTGTCTTTACGAACGTCTCGATGACCGCCGTCCGTGTGCCGAACGCTCCGTGAACCAGTGCGCGGTAACCCACGATCGGGTCAGCGCCGGCGATCAGCAGCAGGATCGCCCCAACTCCGAATGCCACGACGAGCGCGCCGAGCGGAATAGCAACACTTATGAAGCTACGCCTCGCCCGATGCCAGGGGAGCCAGGACAGTTGCGGCGCGGGCTCGACCAACGTCTCATGCTCTGCAACAACGGATGTCGTTTCAACTAAAGGGGTTTTCATTCCGCCGACCTTTGCACTCCGGCCATTAGAAGGCCGAGTTCGTTGAGATCCACGTTTTTTCCATCCAGTTCTCCGACCACCTGACCCTCAAACATCACCAATATGCGGTCGCTGAGCTGCAGCACTTCGTCAAGGTCAGCCGAAATAAGCAAAATCCCGCGACCCGCATCCCGCTCCGTCAGCAGGCGGTTACGGATGAACTCCGTGGCGCCGACGTCCAGTCCGCGCGTCGGGTGCACCGCGATCAGCAGCCGGGGCGAGCGGTGCAGCGACCGGGCCAGGACAAGTTTCTGCAAGTTGCCGCCCGACAATAGGCGACTCTTCGCCTTGGGGCCCGGTGCTTTGATGTTGAATTTCAGAATCGTGGCACGTGCATGTTTGAGTATCTCTCGCGCGTTTAATAACCAGCCTTTGTTTCCATTTAGTAATGGCCGTCTCGAGAAGGGCTGCTCAGTGTGCGAGTCCAGGATCAGATTTTCTTCAACAGTGAAATCCGATATCAGTCCCATTGTCATACGGTCTTCTGGTATATGTGTCACCCGTTCATCAAGAATTTGTTTCGGAGAAGCGCCGGTGATGTCTTTATCTCCCAAAAGCACCCGCCCAGCTACAACCTGCCGGATGCCGATGATGGTCTCGGCCAACTCGCCCTGACCGTTGCCAGCCACTCCGGCAATACCCACAATTTCACCTTCACGCACGTTAAACGATATTCCACGCACCGCCGGCAAACCCTGGTCGCCGAGTACCGCCAAATCAGATACCGAAAGCACTGGCGGCCCCGGGTTGACCGGCTTCTTGGTTACTCGAAACACGACGTCGCGCCCAACCATCATGTGCGCAAGCTCGGTATCGGTCGTCTCGGCGGTGTTTACGGTCCCAACCACGCGCCCGTCGCGGAGCACCGTACACCGGCTGCTGATCTCCATGACTTCCTCGAGTTTGTGGGTAATAAACACGACCGTATGGCCCTGTTCGGCCATGGAGTGCAGCGTGGCAAAGAATTCCGTGGTTTCGCCGGGCGTGAGCACAGCCGTCGGTTCATCCAGCACGAGCAGCTCGGCGCCGCGATATAGCGCTTTGATGATCTCGACGCGCTGCTGCGCTCCCACCGATAGTTGCCACACCGGCGCCAGCGGGTCTACGTGCAGGTCATAGCGCTCCGCCAGATCACGGATGCGGTCGGCGGCGCGGTCTGTGTCCAGAAACGGCGCGCGCGACGAACGCAATCCAAGCACCACGTTCTCCGCCACCGAGAATGGCGGGATGAGCATGAAATGCTGGTGTACCATGCCGATGCCGGCCTTGATTGAATCCAGGGGGGATTGAATTTTTACTTTTTCTTTGCGCAGGTAGATGTCGCCGGAATCCTGCCGATACAACCCATACAGGATATTCATCAGCGTCGTCTTGCCGGCTCCATTCTCGCCCAGCAGCGCGTGAATCTCGCCGGCGGCGGCCTCAAACGTAACATCGTCGTTGGCCTGCACTTGACCGAAACGCTTCGAAATATGCTCCATTCGTAGAAACGCTTCCAAAAACGACCTCCCGTTACTATTGCTTCGCTGCTAAACTTACCCGCGTTTGGGCGCCCGGTCTCCTTCGTAACGGCCTGTCGCGCTGTACGAATGTGGAGCCGGGCGCCCGGCGTCGATAACGTCGTTACGCTACCGGCGCTTCGAGCAGACTGTTATCCGGTCGGAGCAGTACAGCCCGTTTCGCCGCCCAGCTTGGCGGTCACAAACGGAACGCGGTATTTCCCCACACCAGACACGATCTTGTCTTCGTAATCTGCCAGTCGTTCCTGCACGTCGGCAGGAATCTGACCTTCCCAATTGTGGAACGGAGACAACGAAGTACCACCATTGGTGTGATCGAAGAAGTAGTCTTTACCGGTAAAGGTACCATTCTGGATGTCGGCCAGGATGGCTTCGAACGGCACCTTTGCGTGGCGTTCCACGCTGGTGACGACTACATCCGGCGCAAACTCGTTCATGTCCACGAACGAGCCGATCACCTTTGCACCCCCAGTTTCCTCAGACGCCTGGATCACGCCAAACCCAGGGCCACTGAGCGTGATGTAGATCCAGTCTGCGCCTTGGTCCATCTGTGCGATTCCAGCCTCGTAACCGAGTGCGGCATCCCACCAGGTGCCGGTGAAGGTCTCCAGGCAGTTGACCTGGCGAGAATCTGGGTCCGCGGCGAGGTTGTCGCGGTTGACGATGTACACGCCGAACTTAAACCCTTCGTGATAGACAAACTGCGTGGGCGAGGCAAAGCCGCCTACGATGCCGACCGTTCCGGTTTCGGTCATCATGGCAGCCAGCGCGCCGGCCAGCGCCGAGGTCTGGTGGCCCCAGTTGTTCAGGCCGGCCAGGTTGGGCAAGAAGTCGGTAGCGCCTGTGATGGCGAAGTTCGTATCCGGAAAGTCTGTCGCGACCTTGATGGCCGGCTCGACGTAGTCCGACGTATGGCCGATGATCAGGTCGAAGCCCTGTTCGGCAAAGTCTGCCGCGACGCGCTCGAAGTCGGCAGTGGTCACGTCCTCGGCGATAGCCAGCTCAATCTTGCCCTCATCCTGCAGGATCAAGGCGTCGTTGTACATGAACTGGTTCCAGGACTGGTCTTCCGCGGCGCCGCTGAAGATCACGGCAACGCGCGGCGTTACAACCGGAGCCTCGGTGGGTAGAACCTCCACTTCCACCTGAACTTCCCGTGTAACCTCTACTTGAACCTCCTGAACGACGTCGACTTCGCGGGTGACTTCAACTTCCTGGACGACGACTTCAGGCGTCGCCGCGCCGCCGCAGGCGGCGACAATGAAGCTCGCCGTTGCCAGCAGGGAAATCGCCAACCACCGTTTTCGTTCTGCTCTTCTAAACATTGGATGTCCTCCTCCAATCCTTCCGATCAAATGCTGCGCTAGTGAAAGATCGATCCGTTATCGTTCGAATACTCTCATTCTCCTTTCTCCCAGAGGTCCAGCGAAGCGTCCCCAGATCACTCACAATCGTGCGCTACGCTGGTACAAACCATCCGTCCGCTCGAAGTAATCATGTTGCAGCGCCGGCGCGGTGCAGCTGGCGCAGGACTCGTTCCGGAGTCGCGGGCATGGTGCTAATTCGAATACCGGTGGCAGCGTGGATGGCGTTTAGAACAGCCGCCGGCGTCGCATTTGTGCCATGTTCGCCGACGCCCTTGGCGCCGTACGGGCCGGTTGGATATGGGTCTTCCACGATTACGGCGCGCCAACTTTCAGCGCCGTCAAGCGACATTGGCGTCAGGTACTCCGTCAGAGTCGGGGTCAGCAGGCGGCCCTCGCGCGTAGACATATCTTCATAGAGGGCGTATCCAACACCCCAGGCTGCGCCCCCAATCAATTGCCCGGTTACATTTTGCGGATTCAATGCCTTCCCGGCGTCATGAGCGTTAATCACCTGGAGCACATGCACTTCGCCGGTTTCGATATCGACTTCGACATCTGCAATTGCCGTCATAAACGTGTGCCCAGCCGGCGCATGCTCACCGGTGAACCAGGCGCTGCCCATGAGATTGACGCCCGTACGATGACACACCTGTGTAACTTCGTGGAGCGCTATCGCTTTGTCGCTGCCTCGGACCCGCACCCTACCGTCGCGAAGTTCAAGTTCGTCTTCCTCAGCGTGCAGGATGTCCGAGGCCACTTCAAAGATACGCCTCCGCACATCGGCGACTGCGAGGCGGACAGCGTTGCCTGAACAGTATGCTTGCCGGGATGCAACCGTAGGGCCCGCATCCGGTGTGCTTTCCGTGTTGCCGCAAAGCACAGATACCTGGTCGAGACGAATGCCCAATTCTTCAGCAGCCACCTGAGCCAACACCGTACTCAGCCCGGCGCCAATTTCACACACGCCCGAACGCACGAGCGCGGTTCCGTCGGGAAACACTTCTACATTCGCACCCACGCCGCGCATGTCTTCAACATCTTTCATCGATATATCGAAGATTGG
>JBHHUI010000092.1:0-8058 GCA_046753805.1 Anaerolineales bacterium | reverse complement strand
AGGCCAGCACGGCTCCGTCGGTGGGCAGCTGCGCCTTTTCAACAGCGATACGCACCGAGTCCACGCGCGACATCTGTCCGGCTCCGACTCCGACTGTCTGGATGTCGGTGGCCAGCAGGATGGCGTCGAAGTGCTGCCAGATATGGCGCTGCGGCGCTTGCAGGCGCTGCAGGATCGGTCGAGATTGGATGGTAGCCATCGGGGGATTGTGGAGTGCAGAGTGTGAAAAGCGGATGAATTCCGAATTCCACGTCCGCCATTCCGAAACCCTACCTGCGTCTGCGGTTGCGCGGTGACTTGAGCAGGGGGATATCGGCTATCAGCCGGTTCTCACGCGAGTCGCGCGACAGGCGAATGTCTACCTGGTCGCGGTCGAAATCCACATATTTGGCGATCGTCGTAATGATGGCGTCGCGGAGTTGTTCGACGATCGCGGGCGACAGGTCTGCGCGATCGTGTACCAGAACCAGCTTGAGCCGCTCTTTGGCGACTTCCCTGCTCTTGGGCTTTGAGCGCCCCACCAGCCGGGCCAGTACGTTGGCCATGTCAGTTTCCCCGTCCGACAAGCCTGCCAATGCGCGAGAGCAGGCCGGTTTCGGGTTCCAGGTCCAGATAGGGTACTTCGTCGCCGTTGAGTCGTCGCGCGATATTGCGGAAGGCCTGTCCGGCGTTGGACCGGCCATTGAGGGCAATTGGCTCGCCCCGGTTGCTGCCTACGAGGATCGATTCGTCTTCGGGAATGATGCCGAGCAAGTCAATTGCCAGGATATCCAGCACGTCGTCTGTGTCCAGGCTGTCGCCCCGGCGTATCATGTCGGAGCGCACGCGGTTGACGATGAGTACCGCCGGGCCTTTTTGTTCGGCTTCGACAAGCCCGATGATACGGTCGGCGTCGCGCACGGCCGATACTTCCGGGTTTGTGATGACGATGACCTGATCGGCCGGGGCGATGGCATTGCGGAAGCCGCGTTCAATGCCGGCCGGGGAGTCGATGATGATCCAGTCGAAGTCGGGCCGCAATTCGTCCGTCAATCGCACCACGTCGGACGGGCTGACGGCCGATTTGTCGCGTGTCTGCGCTGCTGGAATGAGATACAACTCCGGTACGCGCTTGTCCTTGATCATGGCTTGCCGCAAGCGGCACTGTCCTTCAATCACGTGGACAATGTCGTAGACGATGCGGTTCTCCAACCCCATGACCACGTCGAGATTGCGCAGCCCAATATCCAGGTCGAGGCACACAACGCGCTGGCCCCCTGAAGCCAGTGCTGCGCCCACATTGGCAACCGCGGTGGTCTTGCCGACGCCGCCTTTGCCTGAAGTTATGGTGACGACTGTTGCGCCCATCTAGGTTCCTATTTTCTACCGCGCTTCTTGTTATTGGCGCCCCAGCGCTCGGCCACGATCCGGCCATCGCGTACGTGAGCCATTTCCGGGTCTGGTTTTCCGCGCCGGCTCGGCGATATGGCAATCCGGCTGCCGATTCGCAATTGCGTCGGCGTTAAGTCCAGCGCGCACACAACGGCCTCCTCGTCGCCGTCGGCGCCGGCGTGCACCATGCCGTGCAATCGTCCCCAGACAACGATGTCGCCGCCCGCCACGACCTCGGCGCCCGCATTAACATCGCCGATGATAACCACATGTCCATCGTGGTACACCGAACGCCCGGAGCGCAGCGTGCGCCGCACGAGTACGGCGTCGCCCCCTTCCTCTTCCGGATCGATTTCTGGGATTGGCGGTGGAGGCGGTTTTGGTAGAGAGGTCTCGAGTCCGAGGGAGCGGGCGGCATTCTCCGTGGCCATCGACTCGCTCAACACCACCCAGAGCGACATGTCCAGATCATCGAGTTGGTCACGCAGCCGACCAAGATCGGACGCACCCAGCGGCCGGCCGGCTACCTGTAATGCGACGCGGGCGCCCTTAAAGAAATCACCCCCCTCAACAAGCCGCTCGATCAACGCCTGTTCGACCTCGTCCCACCGGCCGTCCGGCAGGGTCACCAGCAGACCCTCTTTGATCCCTTTTACATCGATGAGCGGAGGCATGGTCGGGTCATGGGAGGAAAGAGATCGATGCGGGATTATAGCATGAAGCATGTTGCAGCACACGCGCCCCCGGAGGGCTTTTCGCTGCATTGGATGCCGGGTAGTCCGTGCCGGTTGCGCTGTACGCTCATCCTCGCGGATGGATCAGGGCTAATATCAGGCGTCCGAGCAGGGTATCTGGGCGGGCGAAACGCCTGATCCCCGACGCGTGATTGCGGATCGTGGATCGCCCTCCCACGCTCACGGCGCGACGACCATCAGTCCCTCCTCCAAATACTTGTCATCGATCGGCATTCCCTCGGCGTTGAGAACCGGCAGCCGCTCCAGCGTGGCAAGCAAATACCATCCCACTTCGACGCGATACGAACCGGCGGGCGCTTCCGTGGGCAAGTAGATTTCATAACGGTCAGCGACGGGCTGTCCCGGCTGCCATTCCGAAGTCGGGAGCGTGCCCTGCACCGGCCACGTGTCCACCTGCCCGTGAACGAATCCATCCGGGCCGAGCAGATGCACAAATACGGTGTAGTCCTCCGTCATGGCGCGCAAGCCATGCCAGGCCGCTGTTACAACAATCGTGTCTCCCGGTTGGGCGGCGCTATTCTCAAGCTGGACTCTGTCCAGCACGATCTGGTTGTCGAAATTGGCCGCGCCCGGTGCATGTGCTTCGCCTTCGATTGCCACGGAGGTTAGCGTACATTCGCGGGTCGCGCTGACCAACCAGCCACAACGGGCTGCTCCAGCAGACCGCACGCCCAATGCCACGCTCGTCTGTTCGCCAGAGACCGGGATGCTCGCCCGCGCGGGAATGATCGCGCCGGGCGGGTACAGGTCGGTGGGGATGGACATAGTCGCGACTACCTGACCGTCCGCAGTAAGTTCGACCTCATGCTCCGCGTCTTCGCCGCCGGACCAATACAGGACGCCCTCAACCGGGCTGCCGCGCGCGATAGTCGCCGGAATGTCGAACCCGCGCAGCCAGAGGTCGTCCCCCAATTGCATCCGGACCGGGTGCGCGATGGGCGGATTTATTTCCGGGGGCGTCATGTGCAGGTTTCCGGCGGCGGTCCATTCGCTGGCAGCGCCGTCCACCGGTAGGCCGGCTGCGGAAAAGGGCGCAAACAGGCCGATCTGCAGTGTGTACGCGCCGGGGCGCACGGCGATGTCCACCGGCAGCGCGTGGAAATCGGCGACAGTCTCGCCGGCAAGCCATGCATCGGTGGGATACAAACTGTGCACCGGCATCTGACCCGGCCAAACCTGTGCAACGTTGCCTTCACGGTCGACTAACCGGGCGTGGACGAGGTAGTTGCCGTCCGGCGCGCGCAGGGCGCGCCAGGCCAGCAGCAGTTCCAGATCGTCGCCCGCCGCGACGGTCTCCGTAGCGGCGCGCCAGCCGGCCAGTTCGATCTGCTCCCCAAATGTGACCGCCAACGGCGATAGGCCATCCGGCAGTGTGAATATCGGTTCAGGGCTGACGAAGGCAAGCGCGCCGGCCGACTGCGGGTGATAGACCCCGGCCAGGTGTGGGAGGTAGCGCCCCAGGTAGACGGGGGCTTCGGCGGCCGCAATCCGCGCGTCCAATTCTGCGCGATAGGTCGCTTCATCCGGCAGCACGACGATGTCGAGGTCTGGCCGTATCCCTTCCGCCGTCTGCAGATAGTAGAGCGGGGCGATCTTTTCGCTGTCGGCCAGTATCGTGGCGCCTGCTGCCAACGGCTGCGTCAGCATGGCGCGTCCGGTCTCGTAGGCCTGCCACTGGTTCGATTTGTCGACGCGCGCGTAGTTGAGCCAGAGGTTGGAGAGCGGCAGGAGGGCGAGGGCGGTCAGGGCTGCGAAGCGCAATTGCCGATTGCCAATTAACCATTGCACTCCCACCGCCATCCATACAGCCTGCAGCAGGTGCGCCGGCAGCAGGAACGACGAGAAATCAGGATCAGGGACATAGAACGAGACGCCGAAATAGATGTATCCGAGCCACGCAAGTAACATAATTGCCAGGGCGCGCCGCCGCCGAATGGCGAGCGAAACAATCCCAATGCCGGCGAGCGCCGCTCCGACAATTCCAAACTGTTCCAGCACTTTTCGGGCAACCACGCTGTAGCGACTCGCGTCCTGTAAGAATGCGAGCGGCCGGACCGCGCCGTGCGCCTCGCGTCCGGTCAGGAAGCCGACAAACTGGTCGAAAGTGAGCAGCTCCCCGCCGTTGACGGCCGGCCAGCGGATCGGTAGGTACAGATACAACGCCAGGCCGGAGAGAAACAACACCCCGGCCAGCGCCCACGTGCGCGCAGCGGCGCGCGGGCGCGCCAACAGCAGCGCGGCGGCGACGGCCGGCAACAGCAGACCCGTGGTCAGATGGTTGGCGAATGAGAGGCCGAGGAGCAGAAAGAGCACCGGGAGCAGGCGTTCTCGGCGTCCGCTGGACGTCGTAGAGGGTGGCTCGCGATCGTCCGGCGAGCGGGGGAGGGGGTAAGGCTCAGGTGCGTCTGGTAAAACTTGCGTGCTCGCATCTTCCGCCTGCAGCTGCAGCAGCATGTAAAGAACCGCCCCCACCAGCGCCACATTCAGCGTGTACACTTCCGCTTCGACAGCGCGCGACCACAGCCCGATCGACGTCGTCAGCGCCAGGGCGGCGACGGCCGCCGCGCCGCGCGAGGCGGCCAGAGTGCGCGCCAGGCCATACGCGCTTACGACGCCTAAAGCCCCGAATGCGGCCGACGACAGATTGATGCGGAAAGCCGCCGTGCCGCCAACCGGCAGCCAGCTAAACAACTTGGCGAGCAACATGTATAGCGGGTAGCCGCTGCCGTGATTGATGCCCAGGCGGATTACATTGACTTGAAACTCGAAGGTGTCCGCCGCGCCCACCGTGGGCGCGAGCGTGCGCAGGTACAGCCAGAGGGAGCACAGTCCGACTGCGATGGGCGTCCCGACTGGTATCCAGCGCGTGCGAATTAAACCGGCGCGCGCCAGTTGCGCCGCGCGGAGCGCTGCCCATCCAATGAACGCCCCGGCTGCCAGCGTCGCATTGCGCAAGGGATTGACGCCCGGCAGGACGGCCGCCAGCCCGAGCAACAGCAGCGGGAGGTGCGCCGCCATGTCCGGCTGTGAAAGGCCGGCCGCGCCGCGCCGGAGGCGTGCGTCCCATAGCCACGCCTGCCCGCCCACTACCAGTGCGGCGAGCGCAGCAATCAGCGTCACGCCCGGCCATGCGCCGAGCGCGCCGAAGCGCGTTGGATCGTATTCAAAAAGAAGGCGTGCCAGACCGAAACCGGCGAGGAGGCCGATGGTCCCGCTCAGGATTGGAGATTGGAGATTAGAGATTCTGCGCAATGGCGATCTCCAACCTCTAATCTCCCGGATCAATTGCCCGCATTCACTTCGTCTTCGGCCGGGGCCTCGATGCCTTCTTGTGGAGGCAGCGTCTCGTCGGGACGTTCCGGCACGACGCCCGTTTCGTCAATGGCCTTGAGATCGAAGTAGGCCTGGAGCACTTCTTCCACCACCGGGCCGGCCACTTTGGAGCCTTCTTCGCCGCTGTACAGGAACGCCACCACGGCGATCTCCGGGTCTTCATACGGGCCGTAGCCCACGAACCAGGCGTGCGCGGGCCACGCCCCGAACTTGCAGCGGTCCTGTGACTGCGCGATGTTATCGCAGTATTCCGCCGTTCCGCTCTTACCGCCGAGGTTAATATCGAACACCGACAGGTCGTCGCCGGTTCCGCTCACCATGACCTCCCGCAAGCCTAAGCTAACTTGGTCGATGACGTATTGTGAAAGCGGCGTCCGCCGGATGATCTGTGGTTCGAACGGTCGCACCACATTGCCCTCGCCGTCACGCACCTCGCGGATGATGGTGGGTTTGACAAGAATACCGTCGCGTCGAATGAAGGGAGTGTACGAGTTCAGGACCTGCAGCGGCGTGGCGAGCACGAAACCCTGGCCGATGGAGGCGATGTACGTATCGCCGGTAGCCCAATTCTCGCCCAGATTCAAGCGCTTCCAATCGCGGTTTGGGATCAGGCCGTCGCGCTCGCCCGGCAATTCGATGCCGGTCGGCTCGTTATAACCCAGCATCAGCGCGTACTGATAGATGCGGTCGATTCCGAGACCGGTTCCGGGGACGCCGCCTTTTTCGTAACCCCCGCCCAGCGAATAGAAGTACACGTCGCACGACTGTGCGATGCCCTTAATGAAATCGACGTCGCCGTGTCCGTCGCGTTTCCAACACACCACTTCGCGCGACTTGCCCGGATCGTTGGGGAAATAGCGATTCGTGATCGTGATCTTGCCGGGGTCGAAAATGGTCTGATCGACCGTGACAATGCCCTCTTCCAGCGCGCCGGCCGCCACGACGATCTTGAATACCGAGCCGGGCGGATGCTCGCCGCTGATGGCTTGATTGAAGAGCGGTCGGTACGGGTGGTTGAGCATCTCGGTGTAGTAGCTCACCGGGATGAACCGCGCGAAGTTGCTGTTGTCATACGTCGGGTACGACACCATCGCCAGGATTTCACCGGTCTTGGGTTTCATGGCGATCACGACCCCGTTCGTCACAGTGCCCGGCCCGCGCAACTGGTTCTCAAGCTCGATGCGGCGTCGTATGGCTGCTTCTGCAGCAGCCTGCAAACGCACGTCGATCGTCAGCACGACATCGTTGCCCGGTACCGGTTGTACAACATCACCGACCGTGCGCAGCTCGAGCCCGGCCACATCCTCTTCAATGCGCTTCAGGCCATTGCGCCCGGCGAGCACGTCCTGCATAGACACTTCAACGCCGGCGTAGCCGATCTTGTCACGCGAGGCGTCGAAGCCCTGGCTTGTGTAAAACTCCTCGACCTCCTGTGTGATCGGCCCCATGTATCCCACAAGGTGGGCTGTGAGCGCCCCGGTGGGGTAGTCGCGTAGTGGGCTAACATCTACGGAAACGCCCGGCAGGTCGCGCAGCTCTTCGCTCAAAATGAAGGCGACTTGCTGGTCGATATCGGGCGCCACGACGACGGCCTGGTGGGGTGCGAGCGACTCTTGCAGGGTCACGACATCGAGGATTCCTGGCAGCGGCGAATCGTCGCCCAGCCGGTTCCCGGTGGCATTGCCGGCGTCCAGCGGCGGCGTGTTAATCGGCACATGCGTGAGTTCCGAGATGCGTCGAAAGATCGCCTGCAAGCGGACATCGTCTTCGGGCAATTGCGCCGGCGTGATCGAAACATTGAACGAGGGCACATTTCGCGCCAGCACCACGCCGTTGCGGTCGGTGATGACGCCCCGGGGTGCGGGCAGGTTCACCACGTCTTCGCGGTTGTTCTGTGCAGCAGCCGTCAACTCGGACGCTTCCACCACCTGCAACTGGATCAGCCGGATCGTAAAGACGATCAGGACGATCCCGATGACGATGTAAAACCCGGCGAATCGGCCGTGGGGAATCTGGTCGGATGGATGGGCCATATCAGATCGCCACATCTCCCCGCCACAGTTGGTCGGCCAGCCAGCGCGCGCCTCGATAGGCGGGGATGGTCAACACCAGATTCAGGACGGTGGTCGGCAGTGTGATCGCAACCAGGGCCTCAATCCAGGCAGTCTGTCGGCCGGAAGCTGTAAGCGCCGCTAAGTATATCAAGTGATACAGGACAGTACCGATGGCAACCGCCGCCAGCGGCAACAGGATATGCGACTCCCAGAGGCGGCTTTCGGTCAGGCCGGCCAGCAAACTGACGAATACGAGCGCGAGGGTAATCGCGCCGATTGGCCCGCCCGACAGCGTGTCGAGGAAGAGACCGCCGCCCAGCGCCCATGCCAGCGCGTCGTTCCGATCGCTGACGAGGCTCCAGACGAGGACGGCCAGCGCGACGAGGTCCGGCCGGCCGCGTCCCCACTGGAACTGTGACAACACGGTCGATTGAAGCACTGCCAGAATGGCGAGCAGTACCAGACCTATGGGCAGGCTTCTCATTGCTCTCCCGAGTGTGCGCGACTCACTGCGCTTCCGGCGCGGGTGTCCCGAGCAACGGGTC
>JBHHUI010000091.1:0-8078 GCA_046753805.1 Anaerolineales bacterium | reverse complement strand
CCGAACTCGAAGCGGAATTCGACACGAAGGAAAAACTGTTCATTGCTGCGCTCGATTACCTGCTCGAACACTTTCGAAGCGGGCGCGGCGAACGGTTGCAAGCGGCAAACGGCGTGCGCGAGCGACTTCGCGCCGTCCTTCGGCATCAACAAGACCTGATATTGACTGAGCGTACCTCGCTGGAAGTCTATTATGATTACTGGGTGCAAAGCACCAAACGAGACGCACTCCGCGACAAGATCCGCGATATGTACAGCGCCTGGCGGATTGATCTCCGCGCTATTCTGGAACAAGGAGTCGAAGTCGGCGAAATTACAGTGGACGATATCGATCTGGGCGCTTCACTCATCATAGCGATTTCCCAGGGTGCGGCTTTGCAATACGTTATGGATCCCCGGGCCTTCGACCCTCCCGCCTACTTCCAGATGGCCGAGCGCGCGCTGGCGTCCTTGTTTGGTGTGCCGGCGAATGACTGAAGCGCCGGAACATCTCGTCATATTGCAACCCTCAGGCCGGCGGGGCTATGTGCCGCATGGCACGCCTCTGCGTACGGCGGCGCGTCAGCTCGGGGTCGACATCGAAAGTATTTGCGCCGAGAACGCAACTTGCGGTAAGTGCAAAGTGCTTGTGGAGCAGGGCGATTTCGCGCGCTATGATATTCAATCCCGCGCGGACCATCTCTCTCCGGTTGAAGCAGACGAAGCTAGTTACTTTGAAAAACGCGCGCGAATGCTCGAAAGGCACGGTTGGACTGTCGGGCATGTGCGACTGTCTTGTCAGGCCTTAGTCTGTGGGGACGTGCTGATCAATGTGCCCGAAGAGAGTCGCGGCAATAAGCAAATTGTTCGCAAATCGGCTTCCACCCGGACGATAGAAATCGTCCCGGCGATCCGTAAATACTATGTGGAGATGCCAGCTGCATCGCTGGAGAACCCGCGCGGCGATTGGGAGCGTCTATCAGAGACGTTGGTAGTTGCCATGCGTCGGGTGCGACTTGAAGACGAAACAAAACTTCCCACTGCAGATGCCTTAAGCATAGATTACGCCGCCCTGCGCGATCTGTCGCGTGTGGTGCGCGCCGACGACTGGCGAGTCACTGTGACGGTCTGGATGGATCGGGAGATCGTCCGCGTTCAGCCGGGTTTTATTGAGGCGAGCTATGGAATGGCAGTGGACATTGGATCCACAACCATTGCGGCCTATCTCTGTGATTTGCGTACGGGCGAGATAGTCGCCGCCGAATCGGAGATGAATCCCCAAATCGTGTATGGCGAGGACGTGATGTCGCGCATTCACTACACGATGGACGAGCCTGACGGTCTACGCAACCTGCATGAGGCGGTGGTTGGTGGACTCAATCGGGTGTTCAAGCGCGCGGCCCGCAGCGCGCGAATACGAACGGACGATATCCTCGAAGTCGTCCTGGTGGGCAATACCACCATGCACCATCTGGTACTGAATCTGCCGCCTCGCAATCTTGGTCTGGCGCCATATGTGCCTACTATTCATGCCGGGCTGGATGTAAAGGCGCGCGATATCGGGCTGGAAACAAATACGTCGGCGAACGTGCACTTGCTCCCGATCGAGGCCAGCTTCGTCGGCGCCGACAATATGGCTGTCGTTATCGCCGAAGAGCCGTACGCGCAGGACGAGCAGTTGCTGATAATTGATATCGGTACAAATGCCGAACTCGTACTGGGTAATCGCGACCGGCTATTGTGCACATCGACCCCGACCGGACCGGCGTTTGAAGGCGCACATATCGAATACGGCATGCGGGCCGCCCCGGGGGCCATTGAGCGCGTGGAAATTGATTCCGGGACGCTCGAACCACGCTATAAGGTGATCGGCGCGGAGGGTTGGAATACAGATTATTCGGCGGCTGAAAACCCGGTGAAAGGAATATGCGGTTCTGCCATAATCGATACCATCGCCGAAATGTTTCGAGTTGGTGTTTTGGATGCGCGCGGTCGCTTTGTGGCCGATCGTGGCTCTGCGCGCATTCGGAAAGGCGAGTTCGGAAATGAATACGTCATTGCCTGGGCGTCGGAAACGTCTATCGACCGTGATATTCCCATCACAATGCAAGACGTGCGTCAGATACAACTGGCTAAGGCGGCGCTATATGTCGCCGCGCGGCTTTTGCTTCGCAAAGCTGGCCTCGAACGTCCAGACAAGATCATCCTGGCGGGTGGATTCGGTAGCTTCATTGACAAGACGAAGGCGATGATCCTGGGCATGATTCCGGATTGCCCATTGGAGAATGTGTACTCGGTTGGGAATGCGGCCGGCGACGGCGCGCGGTTTGCCCTGCTCAACTATAACAAGCGCGAAGAGGCGGCTGCCGTTGCGCGCACGATTGAACGCATCGAGTTGCCGACCGATCCGGATTTCCAGAATCAATTCATGCTGGCATTGAACTTCCCGCACATGTCCGATCCTTTTCCTCAGATCCAACACATGATTCCAACATATGTGGCTGACGAGATGGCCGTGAATTTTCAATCGGAGGCTGCCCCATGACCGGCACATTTCTCAAGCGGCTCGCCGCCGGGGAGCGGCTCGTCGCCGATGGAGCGACAGGCACGAACTATCAGCATCAAGGACTGCGCCCCGGCGTGCCCCCGGAGGAATGGAACATCGACTGCCCGGAGAAGGTGTTGGCTGTCCATCGGAACTTTGTCCAGGCCGGCGCAGATATCCTTTTGACAAATAGCTTCGGTGGTACTCGTCTTCGGATGGCGGACGCTAAATACGGTCACCGCGTCGTCGAGATAAACAAACGAGCTGCTGATATCGCTCTCCAGGCGGCGCACACCGGCTCGAATGTGCTGGTTGCCGGCTCGATGGGCCCGACCGGCGCTTTGTTGCAGCCACTGGGTCCGTTGAAATCCGACCAAGTCATCGAGGCTTATGCCGAGCAAGCGGAGGCTCTGACTGACGCGGGCGTCGATTTCTTGCTGTTGGAGACCATGTTTTCGCTCGACGAGGCCGTCGCCGCCATTACCGGAGTGAGGCAGGGAAGCCGGCTTCCGCTGGTGTGCTCGTTTAGCTTCGACCGCGGCGTGTTTACGATGATGGGCGTCACACCAACACAGGTCGTCGAGACGCTGCGCCCGCTCGGTCTTGCGGCGATTGGCGCGAATTGTGGTATGACGCTGGATTACATGGTTCAGGTGGTGAGCGAGTTTCTGGCGGCCGACCCGGGTGTGCCGCTTTGGGTCAAGCCCAACGCGGGCCTCCCCCGAGGCGGTACGATCCTGCCCGAATACGATGTGGGACCTGCGGAGATGGCTGACTACGCCAAACAGTTTGCTCTAGCCGGCGCTCAAATCGTGGGCGGTTGTTGCGGGACAACGCCGGAGCATGTCAAGTCTATTGCGCAGGCGTTGAAATTTGAATCTCGTGCGTCTCATGCGTAGCGAAGACACGTCCAGCCGGGACAACGTCCTGGCGCTCCTTGAGGGTCGGCGGTATGCTCGTATTCCCTGCTTCAGTGGGCTGATCAGCGCGACGGTTTCGGGCCTGGACGAGCTGAATCTACAGTTGAGTGAGGTGCACAGGGATGCGTCGAAGATGGCAGCCGCGGCAGCCGCTTCGTATCAGTTGTTTGGCCTGGAGTCGGTGTCGGTACCGCTCGATATGTGCGTCGAAGCGGAGGCGCTGGGCGCAGAGGTCGATTTCCGTGTAGACGCTCCACACCCGGAGTTGCCGCGCATCGTCGCGCCGCTTGCCGATTCGACCGCCGACTTCGATGTAGACTTGCCCGATGCCGTCGCGGCCACCGGGCGTGTGCCGATAGTGCGGGAGGCTATTCGGCTCCTCAAACAAAACGTCGGGAATACGGTGGCTGTGGGCGCTTGGGTGCCGGGTCCGGTTACGTTGGCCATGCAGATCGTGAATGTACAGAAATTGATGCGGGATATCGCACTCCAGGAGCAGGTCCTGAACCCTGTTCTCGACCAACTCACGGACCTGTTGATTGGAGTCGCCAACGCATATCGTTCGAGTGGTGCGGATTTCATCACGGTGCACGAAATGGGCGGCTCTCCGGGCTTTGTTGGTCCGCCCACTTTTGAAAAATTGGTATTGCCGCGCTTGAAGCGTTTGCTTGACTCTATTCCCGCGCCGCGTGTATTGAGTGTTTGTGGGGACACCAATCGCGCGATGCCATTGCTCGCTGCTGCCGGAGCCAATGCGCTCAGCGTCGATCAAACGAACGATCTGGCGCGGTCTCGTGAAGTGCTCGGGCCGGAGGTTGTGTTATTGGGTAATATTGACCCCATCGGCGCCCTGGCCCACGGCACCGGCGCAGCCGTTCGCAGCGCGGTTGAGCAGGCGATTTCGGCCGGCGTTGATGCGGTCTGGCCGGCCTGCGACCTGTGGCCGCTTGTGCCGGCCGAAAACATGATTGCCATGATCGACGAAGCGGGGAAGCACCGACGCACGGCAGTCTGATACGACAAGACTTTGCGAGCGACATAGAATCATGTTTGGACTGTTACGCCTACTCCAGGATTTCCCACGCTTGCTCGAAATCGCGTACAGTTCGACGCGCCGGGTTCTATGGCCTTTTCGCCGGTGGCTGCAGTCGGGCGGGCGCATTGAGCGTTTGTTCGTGCGTGCGGAAGCAATTAGCAAAGGTGCAATCTTTGACTGCCGTATGTGTGGACAGTGCGTATTGCATAGCACGGGAATGACCTGCCCAATGAATTGCCCTAAGAATTTGCGCAACGGGCCGTGTGGGGGGGTGCGCGCGAACGGCCATTGCGAAATCATACCCGACATGCCGTGCGTGTGGGCGCAAGCGTGGACGCGTTCGCAGGCGCTCTCAACCTATCGTCAGGGGATGATTCACATTTTGCCGCCCTTAAACCGGTCATTGGAAGGAACGTCGGCCTGGATCAATGATTTCACCGGCGTGGCTCAACGCGCCCCGGACGGCTGGCAGTGATGCGCGCCGGATCGCGCCTTGAGCGTGTGCTGCGCTCTGGCCGCTTTGCCGTGACGGCGGAACTTAATCCGCCGGACAGCGCCGACCCACAGTCCGTTTACGCGCGCGCGCTGGTGCTGGCCTCGGTCTGCGACGCCATCAACGCGACTGATGCGTCCGGCGCGCATGTGCACATGTCCAGTGTGGGCGTTTGTGCGCTCTTAACCCGTGCGGGCTATGAGCCGGTCCTGCAGGTTTCCTGCCGGGACAAGAACCGGATCGCAATTCAGGGCGACTTACTAGGCGCGGCGGCGATGGGCGTTCGCAATGTGCTGTGTCTCACCGGCGATGGGGTGCAGGCCGGCGATCAGCCTGAGGCGAAACCGGTGTTCGATCTCGATTCCATAACGCTCCTGCGCACGGCGCGAACGCTAAGAGATGGAGGCCGCTTTCTGAGCGGGCGTAAGCTCGATACCCCCCCGGCGTTGTTCCTGGGGGCCGCAAGCAACCCCTTTGTTCCGCCCTTTGACTTCCGGCCGCTGCGCCTGGCAAAGAAAGTCGAAGCGGGTGCAGATTTCATTCAGACCCAGTATTGTTATGACGTGCCTCGGCTGCAGAGTTTCATGTCCATGGTCAGAGACATGGGAGTGCATGAACGCGTATTCATCCTGGTGGGAGTCGGTCCATTGCGGTCGGCAAAAGCGGCGCGATGGATGCGGACCAATGTGCCGGGCGTCCACATTCCCGACGGCATCATAGAGCGCCTGCGGGGCGCGCCGGCTGGAAAGCAGCGCGCCGAGGGGCAGCGCATCTGCGTGGAGATCATCCAACAAGTACGCGAGATCAAAGGCGTCAGCGGCGTACACATTATGGCCTATCGGCAGGAAGAACTGGTGGCTGATATCATCCAGGAAGCAGGTTTGCTTCCACGACGCCCGAAACGCGGTTCGCACAACGCCATGGATGCCGGCGACGGTCATGTCACTGAGGGGGCCCATCCGGTGTACCGGCGTCCGGGTAAGGCTTCCACCTGACAATTGTCATTATTTTCTGGAGTCGCGGGCGCGTAAACCGGGCGACCCGCGATTACGAAGCGAAATACCATTCGGCGACATTGTGCTCGCAAAAGGAGGCGGACAATTATGGTGACGGAGCGGATCACCGGGACCGTAACCCAGTACGACGCTGCTGCGGGTCAGGGCGTGATTGTGCGCGATGACGATCAATCTGAAGTGTTTGTGGATGTTTTTGGTCTGGCGCCGGGCCAGGAACAGGAACTTAGCGTAGGGATGCGGGTGGAATTCCGAGTCCTTGGGCACACAACAGGTCTGCGCGCCGAAGATGTCCTACTTCTTGATGACCGCGAGTCTTCAAAAGACGCTGGTTGAAAGTGAGGCAATGGATTGCGTTCGCGATACTGAGCATTGCCTGGGGTGCGAATTTCCTTTGGATTAAAGTCGGCGTTCAAGAGATCGGGCCCCTCATGCTCGTTGCCTGGCGGCTAGGATTTGATTTGTTGGGAATGTTAGTAGTCATGCGGGTCGGGCAGATTTCTTTTCCTCGCGATGTGAACACCTGGCTCAAGCTCGTCCTGTTAGGCATGATAAACCCTGCGATACCTTTTGTTCTCATCGCTTGGGGAGAGCAGCGAATCGCGTCCGGGCTGGCGGCCGTGTTAAACAGTACGATGCCGCTCTTTGTTTTGATCCTCGCCCACTTTCTGCTGCAGGACGAAAGAATGTCATTGCGTAAATCGCTCGGTCTGGCCGTAGGTTTCGGTGGTGTATTCGTGATCGTGATGCGCAGCCCGAATGTGAATGAGACGTCGAGCACGTTCTTCGGATATCTTGCGGTGCTCCTGGCAACTTTCAGTTATGCTTTTGGCGCCGTTTACGTGCGGCGTTATTTGCGGGATATCTCTCCCGTCGTCCAAACTGCCTGTATGTTGCTGGTGGCCGAGGTACTGTTGTGGGTTGCGGTAGCCGTTTTCGAGACACCCCACGTTTGGCCCTCGCTGCGCGATACATGGATATCCATTGTTTGGCTTGGTATTCTCGGAACTACCGTCGGGTACTTGATGTTCTTCTATCTGATCCGCGAGTGGGGCGCAACGCGCAGTTCACTCGTGACCTACGTGCTTCCCGTGATTGGATTGGTGCTCGGCATCGTCTTTCTGGGCGAAAGCATCGACGCGCGCTTATGGGTGGGTACTACGCTGGTCCTTTGTGGGATTGTGATCGTCAACCGCCGGGTAGCGCGCCCACTCCCGCGCATATCCTGACATGCTTAATCGGGGAACGCGTGCTGATTAAATCGCTGCCGGGGTGGGGTGCAATACTTGCGGTTGGCGTCTGGCAAGAATAGGAGTTACGCAGTTCGCTGGTCGAGTAGCCCCGTCAGGGGCGTATCGAGACCAAGAACTGCGGCAAAACGGGTCTCGATACGGCCTGTCAGCCTACTCGACCAGCGTTTTGCCGCCTTCTGTAACGTCAACTGCGTAACTCCTGAAGAATCTTAAGACTGTCCGCTTAATCATCCTCGCCACGGCCACCTTCCTCTTCGCGCCCGGTTGGGTGGCACTCAAAGCAGTTCGTAAAGTTGCGGATACCTTCTTCCCGGTGTTTATTCTCGATCCGGGACGGCGTATGCTCGTGGCAGCCGTAGCAAGTGTACTCGGTAAAGGTCGTCGGGTGGCAGACCTCGCACGCGATTGGCTCCCGCGATCTGTGGTTGAGTGGGAAAGTGTGGTCCTTCAAGGTCGCGGGCTTCCAGGCCGTCGTAGAGTGACATGCCGCACACTCCGTGCCAAACTGCCCAAGGTGAGCTTGTGGCTCGGCATGGCACGCCACGCACTCCTTCGGAATCGCCTGTAGCTTGTTGCCGTGGCACTGTACGCATTCCACGCCGACGTGCGCCCCGTCCAGCGGGAAGCCGGTCTGATTGTGGTCGAACGAGGCGTTCTCCCAGGAGTCAGGGGCGTGGCATTGCTCGCAGGCCGTCCCAAACTGGCCGTTGTGAGTGTCGTCCAGTGCGTGGCAGCCGACGCAGTCGGTGGGTGTGCCCGCGAACACCTGATCGACGTGGCACTGCACGCATTCCACGCCGACGTGCGCCCCGTCCAGCGGGAAGCCGGTCTGATTGTGGT
>JBHHUI010000090.1:0-8085 GCA_046753805.1 Anaerolineales bacterium | reverse complement strand
GGCCGTGACGGGGCGGAACATCCCGGCCGTGACGGGGCGGAACGTCCCGGCCGTGACGGGGCGGAACGTCCCGGCCGTGACGGGGCAAATCGCTCCCGGCAAAGCGCGCTTGCTGCCGGGCGCGCGCGGCCTCCACGCGGGCGCGGATCACATCCGACGATTCGCCCAGCCGAGTATCCGTCAACTTTTCATACGCGACGCGCGGCACCTCCATGTGGATGTCGATGCGGTCGAGCAGCGGGCCTGAAATGCGCTTCTGGTAGCGGGTCACCGCCGCCGGCGCGCACGTACACTCTCGCACCGGGTCGCCGTGAAATCCACACGGACATGGATTCATCGCGCCAATGAGCTGAAAGTTGGCGGCAAACGTCAGCGAACCCTGCGCCCGCGAGATGGTAACGACTTTGTCCTCCAATGGCTGCCGCAACACTTCCAGCGCTCTGGGATTGAATTCAGGCAGCTCGTCGAGAAAGAGCACCCCACGGTGGGCGAGACTTATTTCGCCCGGACGCGGCCAGTTGCCGCCGCCGACGAGGCCCGCGTGCGAGATGGTGTGATGCGGCGCGCGGAAGGGCCGCACCTGTACGATGGGCATGTCGTCCGGCAGTTGGTCTGCGATGGAGTAGACGCGCGTCACGTCGAGCGCCTCTTCGAACGTCAGGCGTGGCAGGATGGAGGGCAGGGCGCGCGCCATGAGCGTTTTGCCCGCGCCCGGCGGGCCGGACAGGAGTACGTTGTGTCCCCCGGCGGCAGCGATCTCAAGCGCTCGCTTCACCTGTTCCTGTCCGCGCACTTCCCGGAAGTCTGTCACGCTATTGGCGCTGGCTGGTGGAAACGTTTCGGCCGACACAGTCTGCGGCGGGATGGCGTCGTAGCCGTTCAGATGCCCGGCAAGCTGGGCGAGATTCGTCACGGGAATGACTTCGAGGCCCGGGACGAGGGCGGCCTGCGGAGCGTCGACGGCGGGGAGGTAAAACCGGGCGAAGCCGTTCTCGCGTGCGCGGGCGGCCATGGCAAGCACGCCGCGCACGTGTCGCACCGCACCGTCGAGCGAAAGCTCGCCCACGATCATTGCGCCATCCGTGCAATCGGCGGGTAGCTGCCCGGAGGCGATCAACGTCCCCACCGCGATCGGTAGATCGTAGGCCGGGCCTTCCTTGCGCACGTCAGCTGGCGCGAGGTTGACTGTGAGACGGTGGCCGGGGACGAACAACCCCGCGTTCTTGATGGCGGCCTGCACGCGGTCACGCGATTCCACCACGGCGGCATCCGGCAGGCCGACAATGACAAACGAGCGCAGCCCACGGTTCTCGTGATCGACTTCGACCTCAATCGGCGTCGCGTCCATGCCGACAACTGCACAGGAATGGACTTTGGCGAGCATGGGATGAATTCGGGTCTTGGATTGTGGAATGCAGATTAACGCAGCGCGTGCTGCTCTTACTTCCGCATGATTTCTTTCAAAGCGGACAATAGCAGCGCCACATTTTCCTTGCGGCTCGAATAACCCATCAGCCCGATGCGCCACACCTGGCCGGCGAGCGGGCCGAAACCACCGGCGATCTCGATATTGAATTCGTCCAGCAGCCGGCGGCGCACGGCGGCTTCGTCGAGGCCGGCCGGGATGCGCGGCGTGGTGAGCGTGGGCAGCCGGTGCGTGACCGGGACGTGCAGGGCGAAGTCCAGCGCCTCCAGCCCGGCCCACAGCATCTCGGCGTGGGTGCGGTGGCGTTCGAACCGCGCCGACAATCCCTCCTCATGAATCAGGCGCAGTGCTTCTCGCAGGGCGTACACCATGCTGATGGGCGCGGTATGGTGATACGTGCGCGCGCTGCCCCAGTATTTCTCCACCATCGTCAGGTCGAGATACCAATTGGCGACTGTCGTGGAGCGTTGCTGCAGCACCTCCCGCGCGCGCGGGCCGACCGTCAGCGGCGAGAGGCCGGGCGGGCACGAGAGGCATTTCTGCGTGCCACTGTACGCAACATCCACCTCCCAACGGTCGATCTCCACCGGCGCGCCGCCGAGCGAAGTCACCGTGTCGAGCACAAGCAGCGCGCCGTGTCGGTGGACGGCGTCCGCCATGCCTTCCATAGGTTGCAGTGCGCCGGTAGACGTTTCCGCGTGCACGAGCGCAACGATTTTCGCGGGCTGCTCCTGTAATGCGCGCTCAATCTCTTCCGGCTCGAAAACTTCGCCCCACGGTCGCTCGATGCGCGCCACAAGCGCGCCGTAACGCGCGGCCATGTCGCAGAGGCGTTCCCCAAAATAGCCGTTGACGCCCACCAGCACGCGGTCGCCGGGCTCGATGAAGTTGCACAACGCGGCCTCCATGGCGGCGCTGCCGGTGCCGGACACCGGGATCGTCAACTCGTTTGCGGTCTGAAACACGAACCGCAGCAGCGCCTGCACTTCGATCATGATCTGGATGAACTCCGGATCGAGATGCCCGATAAGCGGCGTGGCCATGGCGCGCAGGACGCGCGGAGGCGCCATACTTGGGCCGGGCCCGAGCAGCACGCGCGGAGAGGGATTGAGATCAGTGTAGGTGGTTGTCATCGGTGGTTACATTACAAGCTGTTTTGATGCCATGAAGTGTAGTCGCAGTGTGAGAAGTGTCAAACTCTGTCTCGCCTACCGCTCGTATTCCCACAGTGGTCGCGTGCCTACGTCCACGCCGCCATCTACGTTGAGGACCTGCCCGGTGACCCAGGCCGCTTCGTCGCTGGCAAGGTAGAGTGCAGCGTGCGCGATGTCTTCCGGGTGGCCGGTGCGCGCAAGGCCCGGTACCGGTTGTACCGGCCCGTCGGCCAGCGGCGCGCGGAACAGTCCCGCCCCAATGCAGTTCACGCGGATGCCGTCTGCATACAATGTGCGGGCGAGGCTCTGGCTCAGGCCGATGATGCCGCTTTTGGCTGCGCCGTACGAAGGGTTGCCGGCCTGCCGCACGCTAAAACTGGCCGCGATGGTCACAATCGCGCCGCCGCCGCGCAGGTGCGGTCGGGCTGCTTGCGCCAGGTTGAACAAGCCGTTCAAGGTGTTGGTGAGGGCCTTATTCCAGAATTCAGGTTCGATGTCGCTGAATTCCTTTGACGGCGTGAAGAATCCGCCCGCACCGTAATATAGGATATCCAGCCGACCCCAGCGCGCGACGACATCTGCGACGATGCGCTGCGCCGCCGTCTGGTGCGTCAAATCTTCGGCAAATGCCAGCGCCGCGCCGCCTGCCTCAGACACCCGTTCCGCCGTCTCGTTGCCTTTCGTCGGATCGCGCGCCACGACGGCGACGCGCGCGCCCTCCTGTGCGAACAACAACGCTGTGGCGCGTCCCATGCCGGGACCGGCGCCGCCTAGAATTGCAACTTTATCCTGTAATCGCATAGCGACCTTCCATTGGGAACCGTAGTTGGTAGCGCGCCCGATTATACTTGCGCGCAAAGCAAAAACCCCGGCATATCCGGGACTTTGCATGTGATCTGATGTTGGAATGCGTTCGGCTACCCGAAGCCGGCCAGCAATTCGAGCGCGCGCTCGAGGACGGGATCGTTCTCCAGGCTGACTTCGTCCCAACCGGCCGCGACAATCACGTCCGGCACAACCCCGCTAAGGCTCAGGTCGCGGCCGTCGGGCGTCTGGTACGACGAGACCGCATAGAATACCTGCGAACCATCCGGAAGCGTGATCTGGTCGAAGTTGACCACGCTCCCCGGCGAGTTCTGCCCGACCACCACTGCCCGCCCGTTGGACTGCATGGCGGCGGCGAAAATTTCCGAAGCGCCCTGCGTATCCGGGCCAACCAGGATCACGAGCGGGATCGCCTGGGAGTTCAGCGTGTCGCGGCCTTCAACTATCAGCGGCGACTCTTCTGTCCGGCTATAGATGGCGCCCATCGGCCCGTCGCCAAAGAGTGACAGCATGGCGCCCAACGGCCAGCTTGCCGAAGAGTGCGCGACGCGCAGATCGAGGATGAGGCTGTTGAGCGTCTCCTCCCCGAGGCGCTCGAAACCGCGCGACAACAAGTCGGACAGTTCCTCGCCGGCCGCCACGGGCAGCAAGAAATAGCCTGTGCCGGTTGCCGGGAAGTAGCGCAGGCTGAGCTGGTCGTTGGCGGTAAGCCGTCCGCGCACGACTTCCACTTCGCGCACAGCGCCGTCCGGCGCGCGTACGTTCAGGCGGACGCTGGTCCCCGACGGGCCGCGCACGCGCTGCACCACGTCAGCGCCTTCTTCCGGCGAGATGGCGATGCCATCCACGCCGGTGATCGATTCGTGCGCGGCCAGACCGGCGCGCTCGGCCGGCGAATCCGCCATGACGGCCAACAGCACGACATGCGGATCAGGCTCCTCAAAATAGGATACGAAGGCGCCGATGCCCTCATACGTGACCGTGTTGGCGAGGTCGTTTTCAATCCGTTCCGCGCGCGTGCGATAGGTCATCGAGGATGCTGGGAACGAGGCCGTCACTTCCTCCATGAGCGCCTCAAATTCCTCATCGGTCAAGCCGCCCTCAATCCGCCGGCGCGAGGTGCCGCCCAGGGTGGCGAGGTTGATGTCGTTCAGTTCCAGATAGAGGTACCGGTCCTGGATTCCTTCCCAGAAGGTATCAAAAGCATGCAGTTGGCGCTCGGCGGGAATCGTTGTGGGAAAAGGAATGGGGCGGATGGGGGTCGCCTCGCCCCCGCAGGCGGCAACGAATGCCGACAGCAGCACGCCCGCGATCAGCAGTTTTCGCGTTAACGTCATGTCTCAAAACTCCCACGGCGCGCTGCCGCGCCGGCCGCCGAGCGACTCTAGAATGGCAGGACCGTATTCCGGTAGCACGTCGGCCATCATCCGCAAAATGCCGAAACAGCCCGCGATCATCATATCGCCATAGGGTACTGCAAAGTATGGTCGGTGATTCGATCCGCGCAGCAATGCCCGGCGCGGTCCTGTTACAGCAACTCCCCATGATTCTTCATCCAGCCGGAGCGGCTCGTGGTCGTAGATGAGTGCGCCGTGGCCCATGTCGTCGAATACGTCCTCGTGCCGCAAGGTCGAGTCGGCCAGCGCCGCCAGCAGCGTATCCAGCCGGTCGCGGTCAATTTCCCCGGTGTGATGCTCGAATACGCCTTCGATCCCGCCGCTGCGCCGCAGGCGGAACGCCAGCGTGTGGAAATTGCCGACGTTGGCGATCAGGGTGCGTTCGCGTTGCTGCACGACCGGATCGAGCGACGCGCCCAGCACGGCCGCCGGGGCCGTGTCGGTCACGACGAGTGGGGTGTCGCCGCCGTAGCCGGCCACCACAGCCTGCAAGCGCGTCATTGTGGGCGGGATGGAGTCCGCCGGGAATGCAAACGCCGAGAGGCGGTTGTATGCGCGGATGCGCGCGTCGAGATAGTCGAAGCGGAACTGGCGATCAGAATAACCGGGCGGTGCATTGCCGTGGTCGAACACAGCGACACCGACGGCGTCCACATCCAGCGTATAGCCGAACGCGGCGAACGCACTGGCGATGCGCGCCCAATCGAAATCGCGCAGCTCGATCGAGTCGTTTTCGGGCTTGCGCAGCAATCGTGCCGCTTCGCCGTCGCCGACGAGCGTCAGGCCGATCTCGTTCTGCACGACGTCGAGATCGTCGTTGAAGGAGCGCGCGGCATCGGCAGTGGCGTAGGTGGGCAGCCCGGCGCGAACGTGGTCCGCTACAGCCCAGTGGCTTGGCCCGCCGCCCATAATTGTGCCCGTGAGGACGATACCCCGCCCGGCCGCCGTGGCGGCGCGCACGCGATGCGCAACCATCATCGTGGGTGACGGCACAACCAACTTGAACCCGTTTTCCAGATCAAGTCGGGAGTCGTAGAGGAAAATGTCCTGCGTGCCGGTGCCGACGTCGATAGTGAGGATCTTCAAGGCATAGAGAGACGGAGGTCCGGGCTCACTCGCCAGCCCGCCCCGCTGGCGGGCGCTTGGAGTGCATTACACGGACCCCGCGGTTTTAGCGGTTAGCGGCCCAGAGCCGCGTGCATTTCAGCGATGGATGTGAACTTGACGCGCGGGCGGTTTTGCTCTGCGCCGCGCGCTTGCTCAATCTCATCCAGGCGCTTCCAGTCGGCGTAGGAGAAATAATCCGGGCGGCGCTGCCGTACCAGGGCCTCTGCGCTGGCTGCCTCCGGGTGCGCCGGATGGAGATGGCATCCCTGGGCGAGGTCCTCCAGCATAAGCCCGACGGTTTCGGCCGCGTCCGGTTTGTTGGTGCCGATGATGCCCGAGGGACCGCGCTTGATCCAGCCGGCGGCGTATTCGCCCGTGACTGGTTCGTTGGAGTCGGGATCAAGCACGCGCCCCTGTTTATTCAGAATCACGCCCCAATCGTCGCGGAACGGGACGCCGTCGAGCGGCACGCCTCGGTAGCCGATTGAGCGGAACACCAGCCCGACCTGCAGTTCCTCCGATTGGTCGGTGGCGCGCGGCCGCAGCGTCCCGACTTCGGTCCGATATAGCTCGTTCCGCACGAGTTTCATCTTCATAACCCGGCCGTCCGCGTCGCCGATCAGTTCCGTCGGCGAGACGAGGAACCGGACGACCAGCCTGTGCGGCTTGTCGGCGACGGGCTGCTCTGCATAGCGTCGCAGGATTGCGACCTTGTTCTTCATCGCACGATCGTCGCTCGCGTCCAGATCGGCCTGGCTGAGCGGGTCCAGCGCGACTTCCTCCGGAAGCGTAACTGCGTTGGCGCCGGCCATCTCGCCGATCTCTTTGATCTCGGGATTGGTGAAGGCCGCCTGCACCGGCCCACGCCGCCCAAGCAAATACACCGTCTTGATGCGGCTCTTGATCAACGCTTCAAGCGCGTAGTCGGCTACATCTGTGGCGCGTAGTTCGGCTTCAGTCCGGCACAGGATGCGCGCCACGTCGATGGCGACGTTGCCAACCCCGACGACGGCGGCCGTTTCCTGCGAGAGGTCGAAGTCACAGTCGCGGTAATCCGGGTGACCGTTGTACCACGCCACGAATTCCGTCGCCGCGTGACTGCCCGCCAGATCGATGCCGGGAATGTTGAGCGGTTTGTCGGTCTGCGCGCCCGTGGCGTAGATAATCTGGTGGTAGTGTTCTCGCAAGTCGGCCACCGTAATATCCTTGCCAAGTTCGACATACCCGTAGAACCGGAAGCGGGGGTCCGACGCCGTACGGTCGTATGCCCGGGTGACAGATTTTATCTTCGGATGATCGGGCGCCACGCCGTGCCGCACGAGCCCGAAGGGCGTCGGGAGGCGGTCGTACATATCGACTTCGACGGTCAATTCTTTACGTCTGAACAGGTGCTGGACAGCGTAAAAGGCGGCCGGTCCGCTGCCGATCACAGCGACGCGGAGCGGATGGCCGGGCGTTCCCGGAGCGGGTGCTGATTGATTTGTCATTTGCCGGTCTGCGATTGTAGTGTCGTGATTTCGCCTTCGTACTGGTCGCGCTGTGCCTTCACAATGTCTCCGATGGAGACAATGCCCACGAGCTTGCCGCCGTCGAGAATCGGCAAATGCCGGAAGCGGCGCTCGGTCATCGTGATGGCGGCGGCCGCAAGTTCATCCTGCGGCACGCCAGTGACGAGTTCGGTTGTCATTAAATCCTGCACGTGCAGGCCGAATACATCGTCGGCTTTGGCCGCATGGCGGATCACATCCCGTTCCGTGATAATGCCGACGGGGCTGCCGGCCTCGTTTGTAACCACCAGGGAACCGACGTTGTTACGGGCAAGGCGCTGGACAGCTTCGCGTACGGACTGGTCCGGTGCGATGGTATGCACGGTGCGGCCTTTTGTCGCGAGGATATTGGAAATCTTCATTGGGAAACTCCTGCTTTTAGTCGCCGGCCAGGATCAGAATCTGAGCGGGCGCAACCCGGGGCAGGCCTGCAAAGGCGTCCCAACAGGTGCGTGGCGGGATTATACCGAACTTCATTCCATCCGGTCAGGTCACTTTCCGGGTGTGCGCAAAATGAAGCGTCGCAAACCGTAACTACTACTCAGCCTCGGTCGGCTGGAGCGTGGCGGGGATGGGGGGATTATGAAATGCCCTTTGGGTAGGGGAATGCGCGCCCAGCGTGCTAACCA
>JBHHUI010000089.1:0-8102 GCA_046753805.1 Anaerolineales bacterium | reverse complement strand
GCCTCCGTGTCGGCGGCGAAGTCGTCGGGTCCCTCGTAGCGGTCGTCGTCGATGCGCAGCATGAGGCGCTGCTCGATGTTGACGTAGCCGTCAGAGAAATCGACGATCTGAGCGCGCTCTTCAGTGATGGTGATGCCGTCGGCGGCCATGTCGAATTGACCCTCGGCCACGGAAGCGATCATCGTGTCCCAGCCGAATTCGATCCACACCGGCGTGCAGTTCAAGCGTTTGCAGGCCTCGTTGACAAAGTCATAGTCCCAGCCGCCTGCTTCGCCGGTCTCGAGGCTGACGAAGTTAAACGGCAGGTAGGCGTTCTCGATAGCGATGGTGACCTCGCGCCCGCCCAGGTCAGGTAGCGCGGCCTCTTCTGCGGCTGGCTCTTCGGCCGCCGGCTCTTCGGCGGCCGGTTCTTCGGCAGCGGGCTCTTCGGCCGCCGGTTCTTCAGCGGGCGGCGCTTCCGTTGCGGCCGGCGCACAGGCCGCCAAGACGATCGCAAATATCACCAGCGCGCCGAACAGTAACGTTCTATATTTGGGCATATCTTATTCTCCTCTGTACTTGAGTGTCTCCGAATACGATGAATCGTTTGCGCAACCTTCGCGCGTCCGGGCTTGCCCGGCAAGCTGTTTCTGTAGCCTCACCTCCTTTATGTTCGCAGTGCTGTATCTTTATTAGCCTCTGATTCCACTGTGCGGGATGCTGTCGGTGAATTGCCGTTATGCGACGAAATACAGCATCATGGCGGCGTCCACGCCGGCCTCGTCGCGGAGCATCCTGCCGCGAGACCCCGCCGGCATCGAGATGCTGGAAGGAGGCTGGGCGGCCGCTATAAGTGGGGTAGTGGTAGCCATGTCGCCTATTGGGGCTTGTGTGCGACCCAAAGTTGCACGCGGATAAATATACCGCAAATTAGCCCACGCTGAAAGCAACCCGGCGCGTTAACCTGGGCGGCAAAAACGGCGATCGCCGCGTGCGGACGCGGGCGGGACGAGGTGCATTGCACGTTATTGGCCGAAAGGCGACTGGTACTTGAGCATCAAAGAATCTGTCCGGTTTTTCGCTGGCGGCAGCGACTAATGTTGACCAAAGTGCAAGGCACGTGAAAATTGACCAACATCGTGAAATGCGTCTGCGGGACGACCGCGGTTGCGGTATCCTTCAGAGCGGGAGTAGTATCAGGCTGCACAGCGCACGCGGAACTCATTAGCACGGCAGCGCAGAGTCCGCTAATGTTCGTTGGTTTGGGCGTAAATAATCTTGGCTCGCGCCAATCTGCAGCGTCAGTCGCAACGATGAATCGTACCTCAATAGTGGATGGATTGAAAATCGGGTCTATGAAAACTGTCTGTTTGCACCACAACGATCACGACGGCCATTGTTCGGCAGCCATTGTGCGGCGGGCGCTCGGTTCCGAGGTCGTGCTCCACGAGATGACGTATGGCGAACCGACGCCTTGGGCGGTGATCGATACTGCAAGCCGTGTCGTGATCGTAGATTTTTCGCTGCCGGAGGCCGAAATGCAGCGCGTGCGCGCCGGCGCGGAGTTAATCTGGGTTGACCATCACAAGTCATCGTTGGAAGGGTTACAGGTCCTGGCAGATGCGCCCGGCGAGCGCAGTCTGGACGAGGCCGCCTGTGTCCTGACGTGGCAGACCTTCTTCCGCGACAAGCCGGTTCCGGATGCCGTGCGGTACGTCGGCGACCGTGACATCTGGCGCTTTGCATATCCTGAAACGACCAACTTCTGTGAGGGCCTCTTTCAAGAAGATACCGACCCCTCGAACGATCGGCTCTGGAATGCGCTGCTAAACGGGGACCCGGCATTGGTGCGCGCGCTGTCGGAGCGCGGCGCTATCCTGCGGGAGGCGCGACTGACCGGCATCGCGCGTGCGGTCAATGCGTACGGATTCGTCGTCGTGTTTGAAGGGCACGAAACGCTTGTCATCAACCGCCGTGGTTCCGGCGATATGGGCGAGCACATCCGCAATCTCGGGCACGCCATTGCCTATTGCTATCACGACGCAAAACAGAACGGCGATCTGCGCACATTTGTGACGTTGTATTCCGAGCACGTAGACGTGTCGGAGATCGCGGTCAAGTTCGGCGGCGGCGGCCATCCGGGCGCGGCTGGTTTCTCGTTTCCCCGTGGCGCGACGCCGTTCCCGCCCGGCTCTGCGGTGAGAGCGGCTCCGCATCTTTGATGCGGCGGTCGGGATTCACCACAAAGGCACACATGCACGCAGCGCATGGGGAATCCTTTGCACCCCAATTTGTCCTGGTGGCAAGAATCTGCCGCGTTATTTCTTCGCCGTGTAGCGGCATTTTGGAAAGCCGCTGCAGCCCACAAATTCACCGAATTTGCTCTTGCGCTTGACGAGCGGCTTGCCGCATTGCGGACAGGTCGCACCCGTGGGCGCCACAGCAGGCGACTTCTTTCGCGCTGCGTCGTCGGGTTCGGCGCCGGCGGGCGCGTCCACGCGAATCCGTGGTCCGGTTGTCGCTGCCGCCAAAGCCGCATCGATTTTGCTCGACAGCGGCGTCCACATCTCGGCCATGACGGCCTTCCACTGCGCGTCGCCGGTCGCAATCTCGTCCAGCCGGTCTTCCATGCGCGCCGTGAATCCTACTTCGAAGATATCCGGGAAGTGCTGCACCAGAAATTCGCATACGACGCGCCCGAGTTCGGTCGAAAGCAGGTTGCGCTTTTCCTTGCGCACGTATGTGCGCCGGTAGAGCGTGTCCACGATGTTGGCAAAGGTGCTCGGGCGACCGATACCGCGCTTCTCCAGTTCCTGGATCAGCGCTGAATCGGTGAAACGCGGGGGCGGCTTGGTGAAGTGCTGCTTCGGAAGCAGATTGTGTAGGTCGAGTGCGTCGCCCCGTGCGAGTGGCGGGAGGGTCTCGTTTTCGGCTGCGCCCTCGTCCGCGTTTTTCTCTTTGACGTCGTACACGAGCAGGAAGCCCGCTTCGAGCAGCTGCCGGCCGCTCGCGCGAAATATATAGGGCAGGGCGCTGCCGCCTTTGGAAGTGTGCACTGTGACCGTCGTAACGTTGTAGATCGCGGGCTTCATCTGGCTGGCAATGAAGCGCTGCCAGATCAGCGTGTACAGCTTATCTTGATCCGATGATAGCGCCTCCCGGATGGTCTTTGGGAGCCGGGCGGGATCGGTCGGGCGGATGGCTTCGTGAGCCTCCTGCGCGTTTTTCACTTTCTTGGTGTAAACCGGCGGCCGGCCGGGTAACGCGTCTGCGCCGTAGAATTGCCGGATAACTGTGCGGGCAGATTGTTGCGCCTCCGGCGCGACGTGGGTGCTGTCCGTACGCATGTAGGTGATCAGGCCAACCTGACCCGCGCCTGGGAGCGGCACGCCTTCGTATAGCTGCTGTGCGACCTGCATGACCTTCTTCGCAGACCAGCGCAGGCGCACGGAGGCGTCGCGCTGCAGCGTGGAGGTAATGTACGGCGGATAGGGTTTGCGCGTGCGCTGCTTCTGCGTTACATCGGCGACATGCCAGTCTGCGCCGCGCAGTGCGTCCACAATCGCGTGCGCGTCTGTCTCCTTTTTCAGATCGGGTTTCTTCCTGGCGACGCGGAAGAGTCGCGCCCAGAAGTGCGTCTCACCCGGTTTCGAGAGTTCGGCCTCCAGCGTCCAATATTCCTCGGGCGTAAAGTTCTCAATCTGGCGGTCACGCTCGACCACGAGTCGCAGCGCCACGCTCTGCACCCGCCCGGCTGAAAGTCCGGACGGCCCGGCGATGCCCTTCCACAGCACCGGCGACACTTCGTAGCCTACGAGCCGATCAAGGACGCGCCGCGCCTGTTGCGCGTTGACCAGGTTCATGTCGATCTGCTCGGGGTTGGCAACGGATGCTCGCACGGCCTCCGGCGTGATCTCGTGGAAGCGCGCCCGCAGCACATTCTTTCCGCGCAGCGATTTGCGGAGCGCCTGTGCGACATGCCACGCGATGGCCTCGCCTTCGCGGTCCGGATCGGTTGCCAGCACGACCATGTCGGCTTTGTCGGCGGCTTCCCGCAGCCCGGCCAGCGTCTTGCGCGCACGCGGCGTGAGATGATAAGTGGGCTTGAAACCTTTTTGCACATCCACACCCAATTGCTTCCGGGGCAGGTCGCGCACGTGGCCCATGCTGGCGCGCACGATGTAACCGCTGCCCAGGTACTTACGCAATGCTTTGGCCTTGGTAGGGCTTTCGACGATGATGAGGGTGGTCATGACCTTCAATTTTACCTGAGACCCTGCGCTATAATGCTGGCAGGGTGGTCGGCCTGCGGCGTGCGTCGCTTGCCAACCGGGAGAACGGGTGGACTCGGAACGCAAACATGAGTGGAATAGCCAAAACCGTCAAGAAAGGACGACTGAGTGAGCAGCCGAAAGAGTATGAATACTGGCTGACCCAACCTGCCTGGGCACGTGTGGCCGCCGTCGAGGAGATTGTGCGTGAGCACCATGGGTGGAAACCTGGGACTGAACCCAGACTTCAGAGAGTTCTTAAGATTGCTGAACGCGAATGAGGCCCGATATTTGGTTGTCGGCGGCTATGCAGTTGCCCTGCACGGACATCCCCGCTACACCAAGGATATTGACATCTGGATCCAACCGGAAAGCGCGAATGCCGTGCGACTCCTCAAAGCGTTTGACGAGTTCGGATTCGGTGAGCTCGACATTCAATCTACAGATTTGACGACCCCCGATCGGTTTGTGCAACTCGGTTATCCGCCACGCAGGATAACCTGATGACGTCGCTCCCGGGTGTTTCTTTCGATGATTGCTTTGACGCGAAAGTACAACTCGACCTGGATGGTATTCCCGTCTATTTCATCGATCTCGACTGCCTGAAGGAGAATAAGCGCGCCAGCGGTCGCCCGTAGGACCTGGCCGACTTGGACAACCTCCCATAACGGAGTTCGTGCAGACGTTTTGCGAAACTTGACAACGATTCACCGCCTGTGCTACACTGTCGCGGCCAACGAGCAGTAAAGCAAAAAACGAAAGGAATTGATGGCGACCATGCGGATGCGACTCGGATACACCTTCGGTACGGTTCCGGCCGCGAGTACGTCCGTGCTGCGTTAATTCCGCCGCGTTTCTGAGCGCACCTTCGGGAACAACGAGCCACGGGCGTGCCGAGCCTGTGGCTTTTTTGTTCTGAATTGCGCAAGAGCCACAGGCAGCCTTGAGCCTGTGGCTCTTGTTATTTTAAACCGGAGTTACGCAGTTCGCTGGTCGAGCCTCGCGCTGAGCGCGAGACGAAACGTAGCCCCGAAGGGGCGTATCGAGACCAGGAACTGCGCCAAAACGGGCTTCGATACGGCGTTTCGACAGGCTCAACGCCTACTCAGCCAGCGTTTTGGCTTCCAACTGCGTAACTCCTTGTTAGAAATGGGGACGCTGACCCAGGCAAGTAACGCGGGCCCGCACACGTTGAATAATTCATGGGACGCCGTGCAGGTCTGCGTACCATCGAGCAAACGACAAATGGCGACAATAAATCCAACTTACGAGCACGACCTGAAACACGTCACCAGCGGGGATCGATTCGTCGGGCTCTGGCGCCTTCTCATCGGGTTCCGCCTGGCCTATACGGGTGCGACGGGCGGCCAGGCCATGGCCGCGCTCGCGAAAACCGGAACCTTCCTGCTGCTCAAGTTTGTGGTGGACGACGTGCTCGGCGGCCGGCAGCCAATGAGTCTGTTGCCCTGGATCGCGGGCGGATTCGTAGCACTGGCCGTTATCGAGGGCGGATTCACATTCCTGAGTGGACGCCTCGCCGCCCATACGTCGGAAGGCATCGCACGCCGGCTGCGCGACTATCTGTTCGACCACATTCAGCGGCTCTCGTTTTCCTACCACGACCGCGCCCAGACCGGGGAATTGATTCAGCGCACTACGTCGGATGTGGATGCGCTGCGGCGCTTCTTCGCCGAGCAGGCCATTGCCGTGGGGCGCATTGTGCTGCTGTTCACCATCAACCTGGCGGCGCTCATGAGCCTGAGCGTGACGCTTGCCGTAGTGTCGATCGTGACCGTGCCGCTCATCCTGGCGATCTCGCTGTTCTTTTTCAAGCGTATTTCGGTGGCCTATGAGGCGAACCAGAATCAGGACGCGCGCATGTCCACGACATTGCAGGAGAACCTGACCGCCGTGCGGGTGGTCAAGGCTTTCGCGCGGCAGGCCTACGAGCGCGACAAATTCGAAGCCGAAAACGCCGAAAAGCTGCGGCGCGGCCTGCGGTTGCTCATGTGGCATTCGATCTTCTGGCCGGTTACGGATGTCATCATCGGCCTGCAACTCGTGGGTGGATTTGCGTTCGGCGCGTTGCTCGCCATTCGCGGCGACATTACGGTTGGGACTTATCTGGCGTTTGCCGGCATGATCATCTGGATCGTGTTCCCGTTGCGCGTCTTGGGTCGTCTGGTGGTCGAGATGTCGCGCGGGATGGTGTCGTTTTCGCGCGTGGCGGAACTTATCGAGGAGAACCGCGAGCCCCTGCTGGCCGGGAGCGTGCGTCCCTCAGGGAACTTGCGCGGGGCGGTGGCATTCGACGATGTTTCTTTCGAGTATGGCGGCGACCATGCGCCCGTTCTGCACAACATCACCTTCCAATGTGAAGCCGGCCAGACCGTGGGGCTGCTCGGCCCGACCGGCGCAGGCAAGACCTCGCTCGTAAACCTGCTGCCGCGCTTCTATGACTACACCGCCGGGAGCATCAAGCTCGACGGCGTCGAACTGTGCGAGTACCCGCGCAAATTCCTGCGCCAGCAGACAGGGATTGTGGAGCAGGAGCCGTTCCTGTTCTCACGCACAATCCGGGAAAACATCACCTATGGCGTGGGGCGCGCCGTTACGGATGCGGAAGTGGAGCAGGCAGCGCGCGCCGCCGCCGTACACGACGTGATCCGGGCGTTCCCACGCGGGTACAGCACGCTGGTGGGCGAGCGCGGGGTGACGCTTTCGGGTGGGCAGAAACAGCGCATTGCCATCGCCCGCACGTTGTTGAAAGACCCGCGCATTCTTATCCTGGACGACTCCACGTCCAGTGTGGACACCGAGACGGAAACAGAAATCCGCGCCGCGCTGGAACGCCTGATGGAAGGACGGACGACTTTCATCATTGCGCACCGCATTCACAGTGTGATGGATGCTGATCTCATTCTGGTGCTGCAAGATGGACGCATTGTGCAGCGGGGTACCCATGCGGACCTGATGGCCCAAGCCGGACTATACCGGCAGACATACGAGTTGCAGGCGCTGATCGAGGAAGAATTGGAACGGGAAGCGGCGCTGGCCTGACGCGGTCTCGCCCGGCCCACGGGCAGACGCGGATGAGGGAATTTTATGGCTGAAGAATACGGCGATTACGAAGAGCTCGAAGAGGAAGAATTCAATACCCAGATCAACCGGCGCACCGTCCGGCGATTAGTTGGCCTGGCGCGCCCGCACTGGCTGCGGCTGGTTGGGTTCTTCGTCATGATTGCGCTTGTGGCGGGCGCCGACTCGTACTTCACGTTCCTGAACAAGCGCATCGTAGACGAAGGCATCCTGGCGGGCGATCTGGGCATGGTGCTCCGCATTTCAGTCCAATATGCGGTGCTCTCGGTGGCGTCAGCCGGCGGCGTGTTCGGTTTTATCTGGCTGGCCGGCTCGCTCAGCGAGATCGTGCAGTACGACCTCCGGAGACGGATGTTCGACCACCTGCAAGAGTTGTCGTTTGAGTATTTCGACCGCACGCCGGTGGGCTGGATCATGTCGCGGCTCACCTCCGACACCGGCCGCATCGGCGATCTGCTGGCGTGGGGCGTACTCGACTCAACCTGGTTCCTGATGAGCGTCACCACCTCGATGGTGTTCATGCTGGTTATCAACTGGAAAATGGCGCTGTTGGTGTTCGCCATTGTGCCGCTGCTGGTGATTGTGGCGGCGCGGTTCAAAAAGAAAATCCTGGTCGAATACCGCGCCGTGCGCAGGGTGAACTCAAAGATCACGGGCGCGTACAACGAGAACATTAGCGGCGTGCGCGTAGCCAAGGCGCTTGTGCGTGAGGAACAAAACCTGGAAGAGTTCAGTCAGCTTACCGAGGAGATG
>JBHHUI010000088.1:0-8106 GCA_046753805.1 Anaerolineales bacterium | reverse complement strand
CCAGTCTGATAGTGACCGCGTGTCAGCCGCAGGTCGTCGAGGTTGAGGTCACACGCGAGGTTGAAGTGGTGCAAGTGCAGGAAGTCGAGGTGACACGGGAGGTCCAGGTCGAGACCCAGGTCACGGTCGAGGTGCCGGTGGAACTTGAAAAAGGTCCGCAAGGCACCCTGACGGCCTCACTCACGACCTTCCCGAACTCGCTGGACATCCCGCAGGCCGCTGAGCGCAACGCTTCGACGGCCGGCTGGCACTTGTTCGACAGCCTGGTGTGGCTCGACGGACAGGGAGTAGCACAACCCGCGCTGGCCACCGACTGGACGGTCTCAGATGACGGTACGGTCTATACCTTCAATCTGCGCGATGACGTCACCTTCCACAACGGCGAGCCTTTCAACGCCGACGCGGTCGTCTTCTCTTGGGAGCGCGCGGCGAACTCGACCTTTGAGTATTTCTACCAGTGGACTTTCGCGGAGAGCGTCGTCGCGCTGGACGACTACACGGTACAGATAACCCTATCTGAACCCACGCCCACTTTCCTATCGATCATGGCCGACAACTGGGCGATCGTTCCGCCCGGATACCTGGCCGAAGTGGGTGAGGAAGGCTTTGCCGAGCATCCGGTTGGGACCGGCCCATTTATGTTCGTCGAATGGGTCAAGGGCGACCGTATCGAGATGGAAGCTAACCCGAACTACTTTGGGGAACCCGGTCCGTTGGTGCAAACCCTGGTCTTCCGGCCGATCCCCGAATCTTCCACGCGTGTTGCAGCCGTGCAAACCGGCGAGATCGACATCGCCAAGCGCCTGAGCGCGGAAGAAGCGCAGAGTTTGCTGGGCGCGGAGGGCGTTAAGGTTGTCAGTTATCCTGCCGACCGTGTCTACTACATCGCCTTCAACAATCTGACGACCGGCGTCGGGTTGCCCACCGAGGACCCGAATGTGCGCATTGCCATGAACATGGCTGTCGATCGGCAGGCCATCGTCGATGCGCTCTTCAACGGCCAGGCGCGCCTCTCCACGAGTTTCGTCACGCCGAGCAATTTCGGGTTCAATCCAGATATCGAAGCGTTCCCATACGACCCGGACCGGGCGCGCGAACTGTTGGCCGAGGCTGGCTATCCAAACGGCTTCGACATCGAGTTCCGCTGTCCCATCGGCGCGTACACCAACTTCGAACAGGTTTGCGAAGCGGTGCAGGGATTCTTGTCGGATGTCGGCATCAACGCCAACCTCGAGTTGATGGAATCCGGCCAGTATTGGGATCTTGAGGCCGCCAAGGAATTGCCCGGCATCTTCGGCGACAGTTGGTCCAATGCAGCTTCTGAACCCATCGATCGTATGCGGGGTGCGTTGTTGGAAGAGAACAGCTACGCCGCCTGGAGCACCGCAGAGCTCACAGCGCTGATCAACAGTATCGCAACCACAGTGGACGACGATGAGCGTCTGGCCCTGTACTTCGAGTATCAGGACATGATGCAAGCGGACCCGCCGTTTATCTGGCTGTACGAGCCGTTCTCGTTTGAGGCCATCCAGACGCGCGTGCAGAACTACAAACCGCGTGCGGCTGAGAACTACTTCATCGGGCACGACGGCACGTTTGTCGTGGAAAACCCGTAGCGCGCTAGCGCTATCGAATAAGTTGAACAACTGGAGGGTGAGCCAATCACCCTCCAGCTTGTTTATCCACACACGCCGTCGATCTCAATCGGGAGGCACCAATGCAAAGATACCTACTATCCCGAATCGTTCAATCTGTACTTATCTTATTCGGCGTATTGGTGCTGGTCTTCTTCATGGTGCGCATGACCGGCGATCCTGTCACGATGATGATCGGGCGCGAAGCTTCGCAAGAGGAAGTCGAGGCGTTCCGCGAGGCGCTGGGCTTCAACCGGCCACTGATCGTGCAGTTCGGCGATTTCGCCTGGGGCGCGGTCCGGGGAGACTTCGGCAATTCATCGCATTACAACCTGCCGGCGCTGCCCTTGATATTGGAACGGCTGCCGGCGACGGTGCAACTGGCGCTTGTCTCGCTGGCACTGTCGGTGGTCCTTGGCGTTCCGTTGGGGTTGATCGCCGGCTCAAAGCCCGGCAGCCTTTGGGACACTATTGCGCGGTCGTTGGGGCTACTGGCGCAGAGCACGCCCAACTTCTGGCTTGCACTGCTCCTGATAATCTTGTTTGCCGTAAACCTGGGCTGGTTCCCCTCCTTTGGGCGGGATGAGGCCAAATCGGTCGTCCTGCCGGCGTTCGCACTCAGCGTGTTTAGCATTGGCCAGCTCGTGCGACTGACACGCTCCGCGGTGCTTGAAATCCGGGGCGAAGACTACATCCGCACGGCCGCCAGCAAGGGCCTCGCCCCGCGCGTCATTTACATCCGTCACGTCCTGCGCAATGCCTCCATCGCCCTGGTCAGCATCCTTGGCGTGCAATTGAGCTATTTGTTGAGCGGCTCCATATACATCGAAACCATCTTTTCGTGGCCCGGCATCGGGCGCCTGCTCGCCGATTCGATCGGCGTGCGGGACTTTCCGATGATTCAGGCCATCGCATTCTTCACGAGCCTGGCTGTGGTAGCGCTCAGCCTGTTGACCGACATCGTCTATGCGCTGGTTGATCCGCGCATCCGCTACGGGGGCTGAACCAATGGCTGAAGCCACCGCTGACCGTCCCGCCGAACACCTGCTCGATCTCGAACGGCGCGGCTTCCTGCATCAGTTGCGATATGTCGGCAAGCTGCTCGGCCGGGATCGGTCCGGGGTTGTCGGCCTGATCATATTCACGCTGCTGGTCATCTCAGCCGTCTTCGCGCCGTGGATTGCGCCGCACGATCCGCTGCAGCAAAACCTGCGCGTCGCACGGCAGGCGCCGGCATGGAGTGAGGGCGGCAGCTGGGAATATCCGCTCGGTACGGACAACCTGGGGCGCGACATTCTTAGCCGCATCATCTTCGGCACGCGCGTTTCGCTGACGGTCGGATTTGTGGGCGTCATGATCGCCGCCACGCTCGGACTGTCGATTGGATTAGTCTCCGGTTACCTCGGTGGGCGCGTCGACAATGCCATCATGGGATTTGTCAACCTCGTTCTGGCGCTGCCCTATTTGTTGTTCGTAGTGGTCATCGCCGCGATTCTGGGCCGGAGTCTGATCAATGTGATTCTGATTTTCGGGTTCACCGACTCGCCTGTCTTCGCGCGCGTCACGCGCGGCGAGGTATTGCGGATGCGCGAGTCGGGCTTTGTCGAATCGGCCAAAAGCGTCGGCGCGAGGACCGTCCGCATCTTGTTCGACCACATCCTGCCCAACCTGATCGGGCCGATCATTACCCTCGCGACGTTTGAGATGTCGGCTATGATTTTCTACGAGGCCGGACTTGGTTTTCTCGGACTGAGCGTGCCGCCGTCCGTCCCGAGTTGGGGCAACATGCTCTCCGACGGACGAAAGTATCTGACGAGCTATCCATGGATCTCCACCTGGCCGGGTGTGGCCATCATGCTGACGTCGCTCGACATGAACCTGCTCGGCGACTGGTTGCGCGACGTGCTCGACCCACGTCTGCGCCGCATAAAGAAGTAAGGGATGAGCATGGCGCGCGTACTCGAAGTACACAACCTGACGGCCCGCTTCGACACGTTGGAGGGCGTCGTGCACGCTGTCAACGGGGTGTCGTTCTACCTGGATGAAGGCGAGACGCTGGCCGTGGTGGGGGAAAGCGGCTGCGGCAAGAGCGTCACCATGATGTCGCTGCTGGGGCTGATCCCCAGCCCCCCCGGCCGCATCGAAGATGGCACAGCATTGCTGCACGAAAACGGCGGTGCAACCGACCTGCTCAAGCTGTCACCCGCCGAACTCCGTAAAGTGCGCGGCGGTAAAGTCGGCTTCATCTTTCAAGACCCGCTCACATCGCTGAATCCGGTGATGACCATCGGCAACCAGATCGCCGAGGCTATCGTCGAACACCTGGGGCTGAGTCGCTCCGAAGCGCGCGAGCGGGCTGTGCAATTACTGACCCGCGTGGGGATTCCGGACGCCGCCGCCCGGTATAACAACTACCCCCACCATTTTTCGGGCGGCATGCGCCAGCGCGTCGTGATCGCGATTGCCATCGCCTGTACGCCGAGCGTCGTCATCGCCGATGAGCCGACGACCGCGCTCGACGTGACCGTGCAGGCGCAGATCGTAGATATCGTCAAGGCGCTGCGTTCCGAACTGGGCGTCGCTGTCGTGTGGATTACGCACGACCTGGGAGTGGTGGCCGGGCTGGCCGAGCGCGTGCTGGTTATGTACGGCGGGATGGTCATGGAAGAGGCCGTCGTAGATGATCTCTACGAGCAGCCCCAGCATCCATATACGATCGGTCTGCTCGGCGCGCTGCCGCGCCTGGACGAGAAAGGTGAGAAACGGCTGGTCAGCATCAAGGGTGCTCCGCCGGACTTGCTCGTCGAGCCATCTCACTGCCCATTTGCGTGGCGCTGTCCACAAGCCTTCGAGCGCTGCTGGGAGGCGATCCCGCCGTTGCTGACGGTTGGCGAGCAGCACCGCGCCGCGTGCTTTTACGACGTCGAGAAAGGCGGGCCAAGGGATGGCGTCTGACAACGGGGCCCCGCTCGTGCAAGTAGCGGATTTGAAGAAACACTTCCCGATTTCGCGCGGCGTGATCGTCAGCCGGCAGGTCGGCGCAGTGAAGGCTGTCGATGGCGTCACGTTTGAGATCGCGACCGGCGAGACGCTGGGCCTGGTGGGGGAAAGCGGTTGTGGAAAATCCACCACCGGACGGGCTGTGCTCCAGTTACATCGCCCCAGCGCCGGCAGCGTGCGGTTTGAAGGCGCGGAACTCACGACGCTGAACGACGAGCAACTCCGCCGCCTGCGGCCGAAGATGCAGATGATCTTCCAGGACTCGTACGCTTCGCTCAACCCGCGCCACTCCATCGGCAAGATCATCGGCGAACCGTTGCGCATTCACGGCGACGTGGCCGAACACGAGGTCCGCGAACGCGTATCCGAACTGCTCGCGCTGGTGGGCCTCAAGCCGGCGCATCGTCACCGTTTTGCCCACGAATTCTCCGGCGGGCAGCGGCAGCGCATCAACATCGCGCGGGCGCTGGCGCTCAACCCGAAATTCGTCGTCGCTGACGAGCCTATCTCAGCGCTGGATGTCTCCATTCAGGCGCAGGTCGTCAACCTGATGCAGGACCTGCAGGAGCAGCTCGGGCTGACGTATCTCTTCATTGCCCACGACCTGAGCATGGTACGGCACATCTCCGATCGCGTGGCGGTCATGTATCTGGGTAAGATTATGGAGTTGGCTGACCGGGACGCGCTCTTTGACGACCCGTTGCATCCGTACACGCAATCGCTCAGTTCAGCCGTGCCCCTGCCCGATCCAAAACGGGAGCGCCAGCGGCGCACGTTCATCCTGAAGGGCGACCCGCCCAGCCCCGCCAATCCGCCCTCCGGCTGCGTCTTTCACACGCGTTGCCCGCTGGCGGTGCAGGAGTGCGTCACTTTCGTGCCGGAATTTCGCGAGATCCGGCCGGGGCACTTTATCGCCTGCCATCTGGCAGACGAATCGGGTCGCAGTAAAATCCCGCCGCAGACCGTGCTTGCCTCTGAAGTCAATTAGCGAGGTGCCGGATGGAAATCCCGTTGGGCGTCGACGTCCACTGCAGCGATGGACGCTGTGGGCGCTCCACGCATATTATCATCAACCCGGCCACGGAGAAGGTTACTCATATCGTTGTCAAAACACGCGACACGCCGATCGCGGAGCGCCTGGTACCGGTAGACTGGATCGCGGCCACCGCCTCGGAAGTGATTGTGTTGCACCGGTCGCGGTCGGAATTCAACACGCTTGATCTGTTTCGCGCGCAGGATTTCGTGTTGACGGATGTGCCGCACTTTGCCACCGACCCGAAGCTGACGCTGTTGTGGCCGTTTGTGGTTCCGGCCAAGCGCATCGTAGACCAGACCATCAAGCGCATCCCGCCGGGTGAGTTGTCTGTGCGGCGGGGGGCCGCCGTGCACGCGACCGACGGCCGCGTCGGCACGGTGGACGAGTTCGTGGTCGGCCCCCGCAGCGGCAACATCACGCACCTGCGCTTGCGTGAGGGCAATATTTTCGGGCGGCGTGACGTCTGTGTGCCGGTGTCCAACATTGAGCGGATCGAGGCGGACGGCGTGCACCTGAAGCTCGACCGTGAGAGCGTCCAGAACCTTCCCTCTCTAACCCTCAAGCGTCGCAGGTGGTAAGACGGACCTTGCCAAATTCATTGCGCTAGCGGGTCCAGCCTGGTACGTCCTGCTGCCGCCGGTGTGCAGCGCCGCCCTGACGCTGCAGCTACGGGCCGTCCAGCGCGCGGGGCGGCTCGGCCTCGCAACACAGCAGGGGGCGCGGCGCATGCACGGCGCCCTGGCTCTCTGCGCAGTCTATCTCCTCCTGACACTTCCCAGCATCGTCTTTGAGGCTGCGGTGTGGCTGCCGTTGGCCGCGCTGGCTGCCGCCGTTGGGATGGCGCTGCTCCTGCGCGCCGCGCGCCCCCATATCCACGCCGGATTGCAGGGGTTTCTGCTGGCCGTTCCATTGGATGGCATGGCGCTGCTCGGCCAGGACGGAATCCGGTCGGATTCCGCGTCCGTCGCCCGCCAGTGGCTGCACCGGTTTATCATGGTCGCGCCGGCGATGTTCCTGCTGGCGATCCCCTGGGCGGCGGAGCCGCGCCGATGGCCGCTTTGGTTGCTCGTCGGGCTGGGGCTTTGCGCGCCGGCGTTGTTGGTCGCATATGCGCGCGCTTGGTCTGCGCCATTCCTGTTGGTGCTCGTGTCCAGCGGACTGGCCGGGCGCGCCGCCGCCGTGCGGGCGCAGCTACCGCCCGGCCATTGGGAGACGCACTGGCGTTCCGTACCGTGTTCCGGGCAACTGGCGCTGGCTGGGGACGGGTCGGCCTGGTGCGTGGACGCGCGCGGCGATGTTGTATATCGCTACGCTCTCCGCAGCGGGTGCATGATGCAAGCTTTCGATGTAACCAATCCATGGGCGGTCATCGCGGCCGCCGGCGATACTGCGTGGGTTCGGCAGCAGCCGGTGAATGGACTGGTGCAGTTGCAGGGCGGGGCGGCGCGCAAGCGCGAGTTTGGACGGCCCGTCGTGGGCGCGCTCACCGATCCAGATCATCAACTCTGGTTCCTGGATGGGTTGCTGCGCGTGCATGTATTCGACGGCGACGCTGTGCGCCGGATTTCGACGGCGGACGGCCTGCTCGGACATCAAGCGCGCGTTGTACGCGTGCTGCCCGACGGGTCGATCTGGATCGGATTCGAGCACGGCGTCAGCCGGCTTGCGCCAGGTTCCCCTACCTGGGAAAGTTTTGGACGCGAGCATGGCCTGCGTGGCGCGGTGATGGACATTGCCGCCGGGCCGGACGGCGCCGTGTGGCTGTTGCAGGCCGACTCCTACCGCACCAATCTGTGGTGGGTGAGCGCACTGCGTCCGGATGGCAGCTGGCTGCATGTGGACATGCTGCAACTCACGGGTTTGCAGCCGCCCCGCACGCGCGACGCGATTGTGGTGGATGCCCGCGGGCGGCTGTGGTTTGTCGCTTTCGCGGCGCAGCCGCGTCAGGCGCTGGTCGGCATCCTGGATGCGCAGGCCACGGAGGTAGAGACGCTGGTCTCGCTGGGCACGTTCCCACGAGTGGCGGCCGATCGCCTGTTTGCCGGACCGCGCGCCGATGCGCACGGTCTGCTTACGGATGGGCAGGGCGGCGTGCTGCTGTATGTGGACAGCCGCGCGCCGTTGCGGCACTGGCGGCCGTGAGCGCCGTGCTTTGGTCGGCGCCGGTGGCGGTTGCAGCGGGGGCGGCGTTGCTGCTGCGCTACCGGTCTGTGCGCCGCGCCGCCGCCCGGGGACTGGTCAACCGGCGCGGGAAACGCTCGTTCACCGCTGCACTCGCCCTGTGCGGTCTGTTCTTGATCGTCACACTCGCCTCGGCCACCTACGAAACGTCGTTTTTGTTTCCCGTGGTGGGTGCGCTGGCGGTCGTCGCCACTGTGGCCGCCGCCGCCCACGCCGTTCCCGGCATGCACCCGGCGCTGCGGGGGTTCAGTGTTC
>JBHHUI010000087.1:0-8174 GCA_046753805.1 Anaerolineales bacterium | reverse complement strand
TGATTAATTGCGAAACGCCTCGGCCAATATTGGCCGAGGCGTTTCGCTGTTGCATGTACGCGCTGCTATTTAAGCGTTTCCAGATACGCGACGATGTCAGCTGCGTCTTGTATGGATAGGCTGTCGGCATAGATCGCCGGCATCACCCCATCCGGGAACCCTTCTACGATATACGCGCTCGGACTCACAATCGATTCACGCAAATACTCGGCGGCGTTCGTGGCCTCTCCGGCGTATTCGGCAATGCTGATAATTTCGGCGGCGCGCGCGCCAATGCCGGCGCCGCTTGGATGTGAATCGGCCATCCACGCGGGGCCGACGGTTGCCGTAACATGGCAGCCGATACAGCCGAGCGATTCTGTGAGCGCCTGGCCATTGGCCACATCGCCGTCCGGCAGCGGCGGGTCGGTCAGGTTCGTCCCAACCGATTCGGCCGGCGGCGCAGCGGTTCCTGGCTCTTCTGCGACGGCTGCGCCCTCGGCGGCTGTGTCCCAATTCATGACGAAGTCAACCAGATTGTTAACCTGGTCCGGGCGCAGCGGCCCGCCGTAATCCTGGCTCCATGTGGGCATCCGTTGCGGATAGGTTGTACCGGTTGAAGCCAGCGGACGTCCACCGGCGATGGTGAGCTGCAGGAAGTCTTCCAACGTGCCGCTCCAGCCGACTTGCTGCAAGCGCGTCCCGTCGAACAATGCCGGCGTATTAAGCGCCGGCGCAACCCCGGGGATGCCCTGTCCCTGAATGCCGTGACACGGTGTGCAGTTGGACTGGAACAGCGCTGCTCCCGCCTCGATTGAGCGCCCGGTGAAGCCCTCCTCGAACCCGGCCATGCGCGCCGGCTCGTTGATGGCTGTGAAGGCGACGATGATGATTGTGGCAACGACTAGAAGCGTGCCGACGACGACTCGCCATGTCATGGTCTATTCCTCGTAGTTGGAGTCGGCGTGCAGGTACACGACCTGGTCGGCGGCGTTGTCGCCGCCGTTCCAGGTGACTCGCAGGGTGATCTTTTTCAAGCCGGGTTGCCAGTCTTCGATGATGATGATTCCTTCCGCCTGCGGAAGTTCGTCTCCAAAAATGACTATTTCGTCGTTCATCAGCGTAAGCAACTCGTGCAGTCCTTCGGTTGGCGCTACCGCGAGTTTGGACGTGGAAAACTCGCCCGCCAGGAGTTCTTCCGTGGGCGTGCCGCGCAATGGCCCGGGATGCGTCTGGGGCGCGAGCACCGCGATCACTTCCTGATCGGGCGACGAGGAGACGGCATAAAAGGGCGTGCCCATGTAGCTCAGGATTGAGAAAACCGCGACCGTGAGCGCGCCCGCTGCAAGCCCCACCCGGCGGCGGATATAACGCCGGCTGGGACCCATCTCGATATAAGGCATTACATAGGCAAAGCCGAGCAGCAGGCCCGGGGCGATCACACCCCAGAACACTTTGTCGCCCAGCTTGAGCATGCCCTGCAGCCACAAGAAGTACCAGGGCGCCGTTGTGTGCAGGGGCGTAATTTGCGGGTCGGCGTGTGGTTCCAGCGGGGCGTGGAACAGGTTGCCGACTGTCACCGCGAAGATGATCAGGAACGTCCACAGGGCGATCCAGTACAGCTCTTTCGTCATCACGTCCGGCATGAAGTATTTGCGTGTGGCCATCGGCACTTTGCGCGCGGTGTCTTCCCCTTCGGCCTCATCCTCCGGCGGCAGCGAGTGGCCGTGGATGATGACTTTGTAATAGTGCACGCCGAGTGCGACATAGAGTGCGAGCGGGAGCGCGAAGACGTGCAGCAGGTAGAAGCGCAACAGGCCGTTGGCCCCGATGCTCGGACCGCCGCGCAAGAGCAGGTCCACAATGCGCCCGACGGCGGGCGGCGGCGTTGCCTCAGCCATCGAGGCGCCGATCGTCACCGCCCAGAGCGAGAGCTGGTCCCACGGCAGCAGGTAGCCGGAGAACGAAAGGAACAAGGTAAACAGGAGCAGCCACACACCCGTGTGCCAGGTAAACTGGCGCGGCTTCTTGTAACTGCCGGTGATAAAGGTCCGCAACATATGCAGCAGCACCACCATCACCATCAGTTCCGCGCCGATGCGGTGCAGGTCGCGCAGCAGGAGGCCGAGCGGGACATTGCCCAGTATGTCGAGCATGTTCTCGTAGGCCACCAGCGGCGACGGTGTGTACCAGATCATCAAGATCAGCCCGGTGATGGTTTCGACCACCAGAAAGTACACCGACAGGAACCCGAGCCGAAAAGTGGGATACCACGACATGACCCGCTCATTGAAGTATGTCGGCCGCATGTGCAGCCAGAACCCGTCGGCGTGAGGCTTCACGCGCGGATTCGGACGGGTGGGCGGGTCGCCGCGCAACATCGAGCGCACCGCGCCGATATTCATCCCGGCGGTCAGGCGCTCGACGGATTCGTCGGCGGTGGCCACAAGGGCATCCTTAAGCCCTTGTTCCTTGATCCGGTCCAGGATGGGAATATGAACCTTAAAAAGCGCTGCCATGGGTATCTCCCCTAGCTACCAAGAATTCCACGTGCATCAGGTTTAGAGGCCGCCGCCCGGCGCAGTGTTGTGCGCACCGTTGATGCGGTCGCCGGTGTTCACGCGAATTGAAGCCGCATTCGACGGGAGCGGGACCGAGCCGGCTTCTGCGGTTCGTCCTTCGCCTACCAGATCGACCGCGGCGATGACGCTGCCGTTGGCGTCGACAAAATCGAACTGGAACGTGTCGAGATTGCGCGTCGCCGGGCCGTCTATTCGCGTGCCCGTGACCAGATATTTCGACCCGTGGCATGGGCATTCGAAGCGATCGTTGGTGGGCACCCACTTATAGAGACAACCAAGATGCACGCAAACTTTGTAAAGTACGCGCACGCCCGGTTGCACGACATAGTCGGTGGGTTGGCGTGAATCGTTCAGGCGCTTTTCGCCCAGATTCACGAGCCAGAATCGGCCGGCCGGGAATTCGGCCGGCTCGCTGTCCACCGGTGGAATCTCGCCCAATGCAAGTGTGAACAAGCCGCCAAACTCGCCGGCCCGGAAGCGCGGGAACATGAACCAGATCATCAGGCCGGTGAATTCTGCCGTGAATATCGCCATGGAGGCAGCCCACACGTAGTACAGGAACTCGCGCCGTGTCATGGGCGCAACTTGCGGAGCGGACGGGGCCTCAGCAGTCATAGTTGTTGATCCTTACAAGCGTACGATGGGATAGATGAAAGCTGCGCGGGCTGCCTTACATTACCCGGCGCGCCCTGTGGAGATTCGAAGTCAATGTGTCAATTATGTGGTCGGGGTATGGTCTGGTGAGCGGAGCGATTATACCTTGTTCAAGCGCGCTCGAAAACCCCAATGCACCGCGCCACCACTGGCTTCTTTTACGATATTGTTTGCTAAATTTATCACAATCAATGGGGGGTGTCAAACGTTGACAGGCTTGGGGATGGTTGGATAATAGGGTGACGTATCCCGGCGCGCCTCTTCTGCAATTTGCTCCGCCGCCCGCGTATCGTCCGCCAAATGGTAATCGAATCTTGAATCCGAAAGAGCTTCCTGCGCCAACGCTTGTGGCGGACCAGCGCGCCCTCGACGCCCTGATCGCAGCCCTGGGCAAATGGAAGACACTCTCCGTCGATACTGAATCCAATTCGCTCTACGCGTACCGCGAGCGTGTTTGCCTGATCCAGTTTTCGGTACCGGGTCGGGATTACATCGTGGACCCGCTGGCGATATCAGAATTAGATGCCCTCGGCGCGATCTTTGCAGATGCGGCTATCGAGAAAATTTTCCATGCAGCCGAATATGACCTCATCGTGCTGCACCGCGACTTCGGTTGGGATGTGCAAAACATCTTCGATACGATGATCGCGGCGCGCACGCTCGGCTGGAAACGGGTCGGGCTTGCCTCCATCCTGCAGGACGAATTTGGCGTAAAGCTCAATAAGCGTCTGCAGCGTGCGAACTGGGGCGCGCGCCCGCTCACGCCGGACCATCTCGCCTACGCCCGGCTGGATACACACTACCTGCTGCAGCTGCGCGACCGCCTCCAGGAGGACCTGCAGGCCAACGGGCGGTTGGAAGAGGCGTGCGAAGAATTTGATCGCATCCGGCGCACCAGCCTGCGGAACGCAATGGACAATCGGCCCAACGGGCCAGCCCCGGACGGCTTCTGGCGCATCTCCGGCGTGCGCGATCTCACATCGCGCCAGGTCGCGATCTTGCGCGAACTGTATCTTTACCGCGAACGTACGGCGCAAGACTGGAACCGACCAGCCTTTAAGGTCATCGGCGATGAGACGCTGGTGGCCGTCGCTCGTCATGGCCCGCGCGCGCTCAAAGACCTTGCGACCATCGTGGGTATGACGCCGAGCCAAATACGCCGCCATGGACGGCCGCTATTGGACGCGGTGCACGCCGGGCGCAAGTCGAAGCCGCCCCGCCCGCCCGCAGCGCAGCGCGTCGACGAGGCGATTATGCAACGTTACGAGGCGCTGCGCGGGTGGCGCAAGAACCGCGCTCGCAAGCGCGGCGTTGAATCCGACGTTATTCTGGCGCGTGAGGTGTTGTGGGATCTGGCGCACAAGAACCCGACGACGGAAGCTGAACTCGATTTAATTGCAGACCTCGGGCCATGGCGGCGCGAGCACTATGGCAGCGAGATCATCGCTGTCTTACAGGAGACGACCTAACTCTATGGAAATCGAATTTCACGGTGCCGCGCGCACCGTTACCGGTTCGCAACACCTTCTCTCGGCGAACGGATCACAAGTGTTGCTCGATTGCGGGCTGTTTCAGGGGCGTCGTCGGGAAAGCTACGAACGCAACCAGAATTTTCGGTACGACCCACAAGAGCTTGACGCGGTCGTGCTTTCGCATGCACACACCGATCATGCCGGCAATCTGCCCAACCTGATCAAACGCGGTTACAACGGCCTCATCCGCGCTACGAACGCTACGGACGATATGGCGCAGTTCATGTTGCGCGATTCGGGCCGCATTCAGGAATCGGACGTGCGCTTCGTAAACAAGCGGCGCGCCAGACGCGGTGAGCCGCCGATTGAGCCGCTCTACACTTTGCACGATGCCGAACAGACGCTAACGCAATTCGAGTGCACGGACTACAACCGGCCGCTCGAGGTTGCGCCCGGTATCACTGTGACCTTTCGGGACGCCGGGCATATCCTGGGCTCGGCCATTACGCTGCTGGAGATTGAAGAGGCCGGCCGCACGCGGCGGGTGGTGTTCTCCGGCGACCTTGGCCGCAAGGGCAAGCCGATCTTGCGCGACCCGGTCAACCTGGAGGTCGAGGGCGAGATCGACGCGCTGATCCTCGAAAGTACGTACGGCAACCGCACCCACAAGGACCCGGAATCAGCCGTCAGGAAACTCGGCAAGGTCGTCCGGCATATCTGTGAGACGCGGGGCAAGCTGATCATCCCCTCCTTTGCCGTTGGCCGCACCCAGGACCTGGTGTACTGGTTGCACCGTTTGATGGATGACGGCGAAATTCCGCGCATCCGCATCTTCATTGACAGCCCGCTGGCGGTGAACATCTCCAAAATCTTTCGCCGCCATCAGGACGTTTTCGATGCGGAGACGCTGGCGTTTATGGGCGCAGATGCCCACGCGGGGGCGCTGCGTTTTCCCGAACTCACGTACGTGAGCAGTGTAGAGGAGTCCAAATCCATCAACGATATGGAGGGGCCGCTTGTCGTCATCAGCGCCTCCGGCATGTGTGAAGCTGGGCGCATCCTGCATCACCTGCGTAACAACATCGGCAACAAACGCAACCTGGTCCTGATTGTTTCGTGGCAGGCGCCGCACACGTTGGGTCGCCGACTCGTGGAAAAGCGTCCGGTGGTGAGAATCTTCGGCGAGGAGTTCGATCTGCGGGCCGGTGTGGAAACGATCAACGGGTTGTCCGCGCACGCCGACCGGGACGAGTTGGTGGCGTGGGCGCGCCCGCTGGCGGCGCAGGTGAAGGATGTATTCCTCGTGCACGGCGAGCCGGAGCCGCAGGCGGAACTGCGCGCGCACTTGCTCGAAGCTGGATTCGCCCGCGTGCATGCGCCCGAAATGCACGAAGCGGTGGCGCTTTGAGACAAAACCCCCGAGGTCCTGTGCAGCGCGCCTCGGAGGTCTCTGAGGCTGTATCCCAACGTACCAGCGCGGCGAGTCCTGCTAAGATTGATGGCTCGCTTCGTTTTCGCCGCGCTTCTACACCAGCGCTCCACCCATGACCGACCGCCTCGCCGCCGAGCGCAACGTCTGGATCGCCACTGTGCGCGCAGATGGACGCCCGCATCTGGTGCCGGTCTGGTACGTCGTGCACGACGACCGCTGGTACATCTGCACGGCGCCCGGTAGTGTAAAAGCGCGCAATATAGCGCACAGCCCGCATGTGGCGCTGGCGCTCGAAGACGGGAACGACGCCTACGTGGTAGCAGGTATTGCCGCTCCGGTCGAGCCGCCCGCCGAGGTTGCGCGCGCGTTCCGGGCCAAATACGATTGGAACATCACCACCGACGACCACTACACGCAGACGTATGCGATCGAGATCACCGGACGAATCATGGGGTGATATAATCGCGCGTACGTCCCGTTTTCGGAGAGGTGCCGGAGTGGACGAACGGGGCGCTCTCGAAAAGCGTTGTGGCCTTGCGGTCACCGTGGGTTCGAATCCCACCCTCTCCGCCAGATTAAACCAAACAGGGCCTCCCACCGGGAGGCCCTGTGCATTTTGGCGTGGCCGAACGCGGAATTAGCCGCCGCTGTCGGTGTTGTCCGTCGGCGTTTCCGGCTCCGCCGGGGCCTCCGGCAAGGAGGTGGTCGGCGCAGGTGTGGCTGTCAACGCCTCTGCTGCAACATCCGGCAACGGGAACAGGAATGGACTGTTCGCGGGAACCAGCATCACCTGTACGTTGTCAGAAAGATTCTGGAGATAGTAGTATTGCAGCAAGTCCGAGCTTGTATTCAGCGAGAGGCCGATCTTTTCCAGCGCCTGCGCCTGCGCCTCTGCTTCGATCAGGTTGGCTTCGGCGCGGCCTTTGGCTTCGATGACGTTGGCATCGGCGCGACCCTGCGATTCGATGACATTGGCGTCGGCAATACCCTGCGCTTCGGCGCGGCGCTGCTGGGCTTCCTGCTCGCGCTGGCGCACGACAAACTCCGCTCGCAAGGCTTCTTGCTCGGCGATCTGCTTCTGTTCAATCGAGAAGGCATATTCGTCCGTGAAGGTGATGTTCCGCAGCACGAACGTGTCGAGCAGCATGCCGTTGGTCACCAGCGATTTACGCAGTTCGTTTTCAATTTCGGTCGAGAACTCCGCGCGTCGCGAGCTATAAATCTCGTCCACCCGGAATTGCGAGGCGGCATCGCGGATGATGCCGCGAACTTCCGGGCGCACCAGGTCGTCGACATAGCGGCCCTGCCAGACGATGTGCAGCTGGACGGCCTTGGTCGGGTCGATGGAGAAGATGACCGAGGCGTCGATGCGCACTTCCTGGCCGTCAGCCGTGCGCGCCGAGACCGAGTCATCTCCTTGCAACTGGCCTTCGGCCGTCGAAATCGACATGGTGTACGTTTGCTTGGAGATCGGATATGGTACAACCGTCTCAAAAAACGGGATAATCCAGCGCAGCCCCGGTTGGAGCGCCTCTTGCCGGATGCCGGTGGGCTGCAATGCGCTGACGACTACGCCGCGTTCCTGCGGCGGGACGAACACAAGGCCGGCGCTTGCAACCGACAGCAGAATCGCAAGCACGATGGCGCCCAATACCAGCCCCACCATCGAGCGCGCGCTGCCCCCGCGGGCAACGTTGTAGCCGGCAAAAACGACGCCGCCGACTACGAGCAGCCAGGCAACACTGGCAAGCACATTTACAACGCTTGCAACATTCATACGTTCCCCTCCGTGCGACCGAGATCGCTATCAAAAAGTAGGTAAGTTGGTAAGTTAGAGAGGGATTATATCACCGCCCCCTCCCCGCATTATGAGAGCGCGCTCATAATTATCCGGGACGCCGCGCGTGGGTGGGGTACAATCAATCCTACCCGAGCTGCATTTCGGGCGGCTCCGAGCGAGAAAATGAAATTTGGACCGGTGTCGGTTACCGAGGCCGTCGGCAAGATTCTCGGCTACAACATTGCCGGGTCGGACGGTCGGCGTACACTCCGCAA
>JBHHUI010000086.1:0-8199 GCA_046753805.1 Anaerolineales bacterium | reverse complement strand
GCAGCAACATTGTGTGGCTTGCGCGCCGGCTTGTACGGCGCGTTTTTCATGGCCCCATTGTCAATTGCCTTTGCTAGTATAATGCGCGCATGCCTCTGGAAATGGGCCGCGTGTTACAGGATCGTTACCGGATTGAAGCGACCATCAGCGAACACGCCAACGGCGGTGTATACCGCGCAACCGATCAAAGCAACAACCAGCCCTGTATCGTAAAGGAGTTTCTCGGCGTTGCTGCGGGAGAATTCCAGGCGGCCGCCGACGCGCTGCGCAACCGTATCCATCCAACCCTGCCCGAGGTGTTTGACTATTTCTCCTTGGAGGACGAGCAGCACTACCTCGTCATGGAGGAGGTCCACGGTGAAAGCCTCACGGCTCGGCTTGACCGGCTCGGACCGCTGACGGAGGGCGAGGCGAAGAACTGGATCGGGCAGGTCCTGGCGGCGCTGGACTATCTCCACCTCCGCGAACCCCCCATCATTCACGGGGATGTAAAGCCCGACAACATTCTGATCACGCCGGATGGCGAGGCTGTGCTGGTCGATTACGGCATCGGTCGGACGCTGAATCCCAGCACGCCGGCGACGCTTGTGGCCCCGGAGCAGGTCGCCGGGCAGGCCGAAGTCCGTTCCGACGTATACGCCGCCGGCGCGACATTGTATACGGCGCTCACCAACCATATCCCCGGCGACATGGGCGGCGACCTCGCCGACCGTTTTGCAATAACACCGCTTCGCTCGCTCGATGAAACCATCAGCCCGGAGATGGCGCGGGTCGTCGAAAAGGCCATGGCGCACAAGGCCGAAGCGCGTTTTGAGAGCATCCGCGAGATGCGCAAGGCATTCGGCCGCGCCAGCGTGCGCGCGGCTTCTGAGGCGAGTGAGCCTGTTGCGGACGCGATGCCCGCGCAGCGGACGCGACGCCCGCGTTTTGGATGGGGATTTGTGGCCATTGCCCTTGCCGTGCTGGCGATCGTCGGATTGGGCGGACTTGCCCGTAATGGCGACGTGGCGCAGGCAAACCCGGTCGTCTCCCCCACCTCGGCGGCGCAGGCCGCCGGGAGTTTGCCGCGACCGTCCGCAACTGCGTCGCCTGCGCCGACCCTTACAAGTACAACCGAGCCGACCGCAGCCCCCACGACTGCGCCCACGGCGACGGCCCGGCCGGCCACCGCCACCCTGGCGCCAACCCTGGGAGTTGGCTCGCAGCAAGTGTCGGAAGTTGACGGGGCCGCGCTCGTATACGTGCCGGCGGGCGCGTTCATCATGGGCTCCAGTTTTGCCGACCCGCTCGCATTTGACGACGAGCAACCTCAACACGTTGTCGATCTGCCCGCTTTCTGGATCGACCGCACCGAGGTGACCAACGGCCAGTACATCGCGTGCGTGGAGGCCGGCGGTTGCACCGAGCCGGTGTTTGGGAATTCGGCGCTGCGGCTGAACTATTACGGGAATCCGGACTACGACAGTCATCCGGTCGTTTGGGTGCGCTGGAATCAGGCAGAGGAGTACTGCCGGTGGGCCGGCCGTCGCCTGCCGACTGAATCCGAATGGGAAAAAGCAGCGCGCGGTACGGACGGGGGTCTTTATCCCTGGGGTGATGAGGAGCCTACGGAAGACCACGCCAATTTCGACCTGCTTGGCCGCGACACGGAGCCAGTCGGGCGTTTTGCGGCCGGCGCCAGCCCGTACGACGCGCTCGACATGGCCGGCAACGTGGCTGAATGGATCGGTTCGTTCTACACCACCACTTATTTCAGTCACTACGCACACCTCACCGCCACACCGGAGGCGCCCTTTCGCTTCCACGGCGGACTGCACGGACTGCGCAATGGCGCGTGGAACGACAACGCGGCCAACATCCGCGCCGCCTCGCGCCGTTTTGCGCCGAACGGTTCGTATAGCAGCAATAACGTCGGTTTCCGGTGCGCGATGACTGCTGATTCGTAATCCGGTTTTCGTTTGTTTCGGATTGCGCGTCACGACCTCCATCTGTGCACATCTCCCACCTCTCGCTCACCAATTTCCGCAATTACCGCCGCTTTGAATCGGAGCTGCCGGCCGGCAGCCTGATCCTCGTTGGACGCAATGCACAAGGCAAGACCAGCCTGTTGGAGGCGGTTTACTACTTGGCCGGGGCGCATTCGCCGCACGCCGGCAGCGACCGGCAGCTGATCAACTGGCTGGCCGTGCGCACCGACCCGCACCCGTTCCTCAAGATTGTGGCCGAGGTGCAAACAGCCGACGAATTGCGGAAGGTGGACATTCGGCTGGAACTGGATGAAGTTGGTCCGGCGCGCGACCTGCGGTTGCGAAAGAGTATCTATGTCAATGGCGTAAAGAAACGCGTGGTCGATCTGAGCGGCGTCGTCAACGCCGTGCTGTTCCTGCCGCAGGATATGGCGCTGGTGGAAGGCCCGCCCAGCGCGCGTCGGCGTTATCTCGACGCGACCATCTGTCAGGTGGACCCGGTGTATTGCCTGGCGTTGAGCGAATACGGCAAGATACTTCCGCAGCGCAACGCGTTGCTCAAATCATTCCAGGAACGCAACGGGAACGGGAACCTGAGCGCGGGTGATGAAAGCCAACTCCGGTTCTGGGATGAGCAACTGTGTCGCCACGGGGCAATCCTGATCGGCCGGCGCGCGCGCGCTATCGAAGAGATTGAACTCCACGCCACCCCCGTGCACCGCGATCTCACCCAGACCGCCGAACATCTCCGGCTGGCCTATCAACCCGCGTACGACCCGGTCGCGCCGCAAGGCGAGCAGCTCGTGCTGGGGCTGGATGTGCCGGTGACGCGCGCGCGCCTGTCGGAAGAAGAGATCGGCGCCGGCATGCAAGCGCGCCTGCGGGAGTTGCGCGCCGACGAAGTCGCGCGCGGCGCGACGCTGATCGGGCCGCACCGCGATGAGCTGCGTTTTGTGGCAAGCGGCGTCGATCTGGGCGTCTACGGCTCGCGGGGACAGGGCCGCACGGCGGTGCTGGCGCTCAAACTGGCCGAGTTGGCCTGGATGCGCGACCGCAGCGGCGAATGGCCGATCCTGCTGCTGGACGAAGTGCTGGCCGAACTGGATGCGCACCGCCGGCGCGATTTGCTGCACCGCATTGACGGCGTAGAGCAGGTGCTGCTGTCCACGGCCAACCTTGACTTATTTTCGGCCTCGTTCCGGCGACAAACGCGCGTGTGGGAAGTGAATGGTGGAACCATAAGGCCAATGACCAATGACCAATGACCAATCGCCGCCTGGATTGTTCATTGAACCAGGGGTTTCTTATTGGGTATGCCGGCCCGACGCGGATAGGTGTCCGGCGTCGCCGACGTCTTCTTGATTACCACCAGGTGGCGCGTCTCCACCACACTCGGCAGCTCCACCGGGAGAACCTGCTGCACCTGCCCGCCCAGCACCGCCAGGGCATGGGCTGCCTCATGGGTTTCAGCATGAGCGGTCTCGCCTTTCTGCGCCAGGCAACACCCGCCGCTGCGCACCAGCGGTAGCAGATACTCCAACAAAACCGGCATGCGCGCCACCGCGCGGGCCACTGCCCAGTCATAGCAGCCACGATGAGCGGGATCGCGCCCGATATCTTCCGCGCGCCGCTGGATGACCTCCACGCCGTCGAGCTTCAACTCGCGCACCATGTGGCGCAGGAAGTCGCACTTCTTGCCGGTGGCCTCGACCAGCGACAGCCGCAGCTCGGGATTTGCGATCCGGAGCGGCAGGCCGGGGAAGCCGGCGCCGCTCCCCACATCGATCAGGTTGCGGGCGCGGGCTTCGGGTCCCGGCCGTCCGACGACAAGCAGACAGGTCAGCGAGTCAAGGAAATGCTTTATCAGAATACCCTGCGGATCGATGATGGTGGTCAGGTTGTGGCGTTCGTTCCAGGCCGTTAGTTCGGTGGCGTAGTGCTCGAATGCAGCCACCTGTTCGGCGTCCAGGGTGATGCCGAGCATATCGCGCGCGGCCTGCACAAAAGCGCGCATCATGGGACGATCTCCTCCACGATTTCCGCCACGCGCTCCGGCGCAGTCCATACAACCGAGTCGAGTTGAATCGCCGTTGCACCGGCGCGCAGGCATGCCCGCGCCTGCTCCGCCGTGTGAATGCCGCCGCACGCAACCAGCGGGAGTGGTGTTGCCGCGCGTACCTCTAGCAGCAGGTTGAGCAATTGGGGGAACAACGCGGGACCGTAGAGTCGCCCATGCGATCGAACGTCAGCTGCGCCCGGCAAAGCGCCACGGGGCGGGGCGGCCACGGTGACCGCGGCGGCGCCCGCGCGCGCGGCGGCTTGCGCGAACTCGACCGCGCGCAGAAACGGCGTGCGGACCAGCACCGGCAGCAGGCTGCCGGCCGCCGCTGTGATCGCAGCGGCGGCTGTCGCGATATCTTCGTCGTCGCGGAAACCCAGTTCAACCCCGGCGAGGACATCCAACCTTTCGAGCAGGAGCATTGCGCGGTCCGTGTCGGCGGCATTCGTCACCGCGAGGTGGAGGATTACCGCGCACGGCAGGCGCGACCATTTTCCGGCGTATTCGTCGCACGCGCGGCGCAGCCCGGGGTTGGGCAGCCCGGTGTGGACCAGTACGCCGCCCGGCACCGGCGCAGCGTGCTGCTGGCGCGCCGGCCGGCGCGGCCGCCAGGTGATCGGGTTCGTCACGAAAGCGCCAAGGGGTGCAAAGTCCACCAGCCCGGCGTATTCGTCAGCGAATCCCCAACAACCGGCAGCGGCCATCACCGGACTCTTGAGTGCGAGGCCGGATTTGTGTTGCGGCGCCAGTTCCACCAGCGTCATGTCTGTGTGCGTTGCAATAGAAGCTGTGATACGGCCAGAATGCTCAGGCCCAGCCCGATCGCGCCGAAGCCGTAAAGACCGTACGACAGCACGCCGGCAATCGGCCAATCGAAGATTCGTCCGAGTGTGCCCAGCCCGAGGAGCAACGCCAGGATGCCCAGACACGCCGAGGCGATAGACATGAGCAACAGCGGGCGGCGCCTCCGCGCGCTAATAGCCGCGCCAATGCGGAGCGCGCGAAACTCGCGCAGGCTCAACGGCACCAGCCACGCGCCTAGCCCGAATAGCATCAATATCTGGAGGCCGTCGCGCAGTCGAGTGGAGATCGCCACGAAACCCCATAAAAACGATATGAAGGATATCACGCCGAAGGCGAGCAGCGCATAGAGAAACAGGCGCGGGCGGGTGGTCACGTGGATTTCCGGATAGGCCGGCCTCCACCGCCGGTTGGCATCGTCATGCCAGCCGTTCCTTCTCGCGCTGAAAGATGCGCCGGACGACGGCCAGCGCTGTGGCGTAGGTGGGGTCCAGCCCGAAATAGGACAGGCTGCCGGCGCCCAGGTTCTTGCCGCGCGACAGCGGCGTGTCCGAGGCGTAATGGACGACGCCCAGATCGAGCGGGAGATCGTGCAGGCTGACGATTTCGTCCACCGGATAGCGCTGCGGGCGCGTCATTTCGTACACGGCCGAGAGATACGGCCCCGCTTCCATTTCGACGTCGGTGTAGCCTTCGTTGAAGAAGCTGTTCATGTAAGGCACGGTTTGTAGGAACGTGCCCAGTACAGTGACGGCCTTCTGGTTGTCCAGCGCGGCGCCGTAGACGAGATAGGGCAGCACGTCGGCTGTGGTAATGCAATTGGGAATCAGGTACGTGTTGCGGGAATGCTCGTCGTGCACCACTTTGGGGATGACGACATCGCCAATCGCGGCGTTCAGCGAGGCCGCTTTGCCCATGATGTACACGCCCAGAATCTGTCCGGCGCGCTCGGATACCTGAGTGAGGATGTTGTAGGCTGCCAATCCGAGTGGATAGTCGATGTTGAGGATGAGCGCGTCGCTTTGTTGGAGGTGGCTGCGGTCCTGCTCGCACAGACGCGGGTCCATGAATTCCGGTTTAAGCTGCGCCAGATCAATCACCTGTGCGTCGACGTCGAAACTATGTTCGCTGGCGATACGCACGATGCCGCATTCTTGTTCGTGCGCCAGTTGCTCTGTGACCAACCTGCTCCCGGCCGGAGTGCGCTTGTACTTCCTGAGGGTGTAATACAGGAAGTTTTCCTTTATGGAGGACGACTCGCGCGATTGGATGTCTTGCCACTCCGCCAGCATCAGTGGGTTGTCGGGATGCTCGACAAAGCGCACCAGTTCCTCCTGGCGCTGTAGTGCAAAACCGGAAACGAGGTTGACCAGGCTGTGCGTATTGCTCGACACGAAATACACGGGCCGGTCGAGCAGCGCGGGGTTCGCCGCGATGATGTTGGAAAGCCAGGCGTGCGTGGCCCGGCGGTAGCGCGTCAGCGAGCCGCTGATGAGTTGCACGCGCAGCCGGCACCGGCTGCGCTGGACGGTTTGCAGATTGGAGGCGAATGCGTCGCCCCAGATCGTCTGCAACCGTTCGAGGTCGGCAGCCGTCATCTGCAACACGGCTGCCAGCTCGTCGTCCGCGACCGATGCGAGTTGGTTGGGTGGGATGTCTTGCAACAGCCGGTGCAGTTTGTTTAATTCGATCTGGAGTGCGGTCAGTTGCGGTATGAGGTCGTCGATGTCCGAGCGGCTGGCGATGTAACACGCCAGCGTCTCGCGCCCGTCGAAGAACGAACGCCGCCGACGGGCGGGCGCCGCGACACGCTCCCACGTTTCGACTTTGCCAAACCCCTCCCGCAGAAACACACCGGGGCCTTGCCCGAGAACGATCAGCCGCGTCTGTAAAATGCAGGCCGGCAAGCGCAACAGGCAGTAGCTGAGCGCTGCAACGTCCACAAAAGATTCGCGCGCGTCCGGGTGCAGCAGCGATTTCATGCCGGCGTGCGCTTCTTCCAGGGTGCGGATTTGGACTTCGCTGGTGGAGCGCAACAGCGAGTAATACGTCCGCAGGTAAATCTCGATCTGTTCCGATCCGAGGTGGGGTAGGTGGCGTTCCATAAACCAATAAACGGTGATGAAGTGAGCAGGCGTCAGGCGTCCGCAGTCAAGGCGAGTTCCATTAAATCAAACAACAGCCCGTCGCGGCATACCAGCGCCCAGCCCCGACGCAGGCGAACGGCGCAGGCCTGGCACGCGCCAGTCCCGCAGGGCATGCTCGGACTGAGTAACACCAGGACCTGTTCCGGATGGGGGAATGTGGCCCGCAGCTGCTCTGTCAGGTCGGGCGGGAGCGCCGGGTCGAAATGAACGTATACCCGGTCGGCCCAGCCGCCATATTCTGAGATGAGCGCGGCCGGATGCCCGCTGCGGATTTCGATTTCGGGCGGCAGCGCTTCGATTGGGTAGGGACGCCCCAGCAGCAAGGTCACCCCGCCGCCGACGCGCAGGGTCGGCGCGGCAAGCGGCAGCAGGCGGTCGGGGTGCACATTCGCAATCAGCAACACGTTTGCAGGTGGCTGCGTCGGCGGCGACGCGCGCCGGCCGACCGGGCCCAGCAGCGAGACGCTGGTTCCGGGAGTCAGGAACGGGCGCGCCGGGTCGCCGGGCGCAAGTTCCAGTGCAAACCCATCTGGCCGGGTATGCACCGGCCACAGCGGTCGGCGCAAGTACGGATCGTCGGCGGGTGACAGGCGCGCAAGCACAACCTGCCCCGGCCCCGGCGCCAGGTCGGTCTCCAATTGCGCGCGGAGGCGGCCGTGCCCGATGTCTTCCACCTGGGTGCAACGCGCCGTTGTCACTTGCATGCCGAGGAATATAGCACAGAACATTACGTTGTAAACTAATGCCGTATGGCGCACAAAGATGCACTTCGCTGGAATGCGCGTTACGCGGCCGAGCGCGAAATATGGCTCCAAAAAGAGCCGCGCCCCCTGCTACGCCACCATGCCCACTTGCTCCCCAAAGATGGCGGCCGCGCGCTGGATGGCGCCGGCGGCGGCGGAGCAAACGCGCTGTTTCTGGCGCAGTGCGGTCTGCACGTAACCGTACTGGATATTTCTTTCCTCGGCCTAAAACTCGGCCGCGCGCGGGCGCGCCGGATGGGGGAAACGATTCATCCGGCGGTGGTGGACCTCACGCATATCTGGCTGCCGGCCAACCACTTTGACGTGATCCTTAATTTTTTCTTTCTCGAACGCACGACGCTACCGGCCTACCGGCGCGCCCTCAAGCCGGGCGGCTTGATTTTCTTCGAGACTTTCCAACGCACAGGGATCGAGCACGCCGCGTACTATTTGGAGCCAGAGGAACTCCTCACCGCGTTTGA
>JBHHUI010000085.1:0-8216 GCA_046753805.1 Anaerolineales bacterium | reverse complement strand
CATGCGGGGACTGTAGCGCCAGCGGCCGATAGCCCTTTCGCATTAAGCCCGGCCAGCGACGCTGCGCCCACAAACGCGGCCGCAGCCGCGAGCACCGCCGCCGCCAAATGTGCGCCGAGCTGGCGCAGGACTCGCGGCCTGAGATGCACATCGTCGACAAGCCACAGATTCACAGCATACGCTGCCAGCGCGACGAACAGCGCCGACACGAATTGGGGTCCGGACGTGAGTCCCAGACCGAGAAAAATTCCGGCGATGGCCGCGCGCTGCTTTGACGGCTGGTCCACATAGCGCGCGAGCGCATGCAATAGCGCCACAGCGCACCCGAGCGCGAGCATGGCGCCATGCGCCGACCGCGAGGCGGCCAGCATCGTCGGCGAAATGACAAGCAACAAGGAGGCCGCCAGCGCCGTCGTGCGCCCCAGCTGCCGCCGGAACAACCCCGGCGCGAGTGCGATGGCCGTACCGACGAGCGCAGGCCAGAGACGCGCGGCGGCATCGCTCGCACCAACCAACCAGAATAACGCAGCCTGCAGCGAATTGAGCAATTGTGACCCCGGCAATGGACTCGCGACGGCTGCCAGACCTCGGGCCAACATATGGGCCGAAAGCGCCTCCGTCGCCTCCGCCGGGGTCAGTGGAACCGCGCCCAATGCAGCCAGGCGCAATCCCGCAGCGACCAGTGCGAGCGTGACGTAAGCCGCAGATTCAATCGTGAGGGTGGGAACCGCCGGCCGGACGGAGGCCGAATCCACTTGTGTCGCCGGCGCAGCCACTTCTACCCGGCCTCCCCGGCGTCGACCCGATTATAGATCGTGACGCCGTCGCGATCATAAACTGGCTGCATGTAATCGGTGAATTTTTCGAGCCCTGATTTCGGAAATTGCGAACGCTCCAGCGGCCCGACATAGACGTACTCGATCGCGTACCGATCAAGTATCGGCCGCGCTTCATCCCAGCGTGTGGTGCTATAGAGCGCGCGGATATCTTCTTCGCGCCCGCCGGCCTCGTCAAAACCGCCGCGCCACTGCAGCTCGTGGCCCGGCCAGCCGATAACGGTCGGCAGACCTGTGTGCACGGACACGCGTGCGTACTCAGTGTAACTGCCCCCCACGGCCTCGGCAATCACAGCTTCAAGTGCGGGGCGCGCGTTGAGCCAGCGGATGGCGGCGTAGTCTTCGGCGCGCGATGTTTGCATGTAGGCCATGCCGTCCAATGTGGCGATGCGCGTCCCATCGGGAAGCAATGTCGTGCCGGCAAAATCGGCCGTCTTGGTTCGCACAGCCAGCACCGGATACACCAGTCCCGCTGCCAGTAACAAGCCGGTCCCGGCGGCGAATGTGCGGCGCCATGCGGCGCTTCCGTATTGTGTCACATGCCACACGGCGAACGCAGCCGCGCACCCCCATAGCACCCAGGCCTGGTAGTAGAATTTAAATATCGTATTCATGCGCATGCCGAAGGTGTCGCGTAAATAGACAAACTCGGGTCCAAGCGTGAGCAGCGCGCCAGTGGCGACCAGCAGCAGGGGAAAATGCACGCTGCTGGGTGCCCCCGCACGCACAGCGCTTGTTCGGCGCGTGCCCGCAAACAGAACTGCGCCTGCGGCTGCAAGTATGCCCGTGAGCAGCACGGCGACCCAGGGCGCGTCCAGCAAACGTCGTTTCAAGATCAGGGGCAGTGCGCCGGAGATGGGGGCATCCCCCAGCACCAATCGAACGGCTTCACGCGCCGCATCCAGGTCGCTGACCGCGATAACGAGGGTAAGCAAACCACACAGCGCCGCAAGCACACCGAGCACGCCCGGCCCGGTCGCTAATCCAGCGCGCCAGTTGAGCCGCCGGGCGCGCAGGGTGACCCAGGTAAGCCACCCGACAATAGGAATCAAGGCGACTCCAAACATCACCACAAACTGGTTGAGGCGCGTGGGATACAGTGGGTTCGGCAGAATGCCGCTGGCCTGCGAACGGAAGCTGATATAGAAGGGCAGATACAGGAGCACTCCGACCACCGTGAGGCCGATTCCGACCGCCACGGAATCGAGCCAGACGCGCCGCGTCCAGCCCAGCCGCACACCGCGCGCCGCCGCAAATGCCGCCGTGACGACGAACACATAGATGGGAAAATCCCACGTATTGAGAAACGAAAGTCCCCCCAGCACGACGCCGTACACGAGCACGGTCAGGGCCGGCAGGACAATCCAGCCGCGCGTTGCCGCGTCAGAATTGCGCTGGTCGAGATACAAATGCAGCGCGATGGCCAGCGCCACGAACACAAAAGGCAACGCGAGCACATGCGGATGCAAATCGCCCAGCAGGAACGAAAACGATGGGAATTCGTCGATCGGTTCGAGACCGATCGGGATGTTGTGCAAGTCCACGTCGCGGATCACACGCGAGGCGCGCCACCACCACAGGAAACGCTCCGGCAGGCCCGAGGCCGTTGCCAGCGGGATCGAGTCGAGATCGCGAATGTTGAGCCAGCGCCAGAACCCGACCGCGCCGACGCCGCGCGCGTAAAGCACCTCGAGCAGTCCGGTCAGGTTGCCAGACACTACCACAAAGAGTGGGCCGAGCAGCGCGGGGGCGAGCGACTTCTTCAGCCCACGACGCTCACTTGGGTCGCGCGACGAAGCGATCATGTTGAGCACGATGCCAAACGCCCCCAGCGCCGTAAGGCCGAACAGCAATGCGAGGCTCAGATTGAAAGCCACGCTCGGCAAAGCGCCAGACGCGCGCGTGAGGATTGCCATGATTACATAGCCGAAATAGTAGTAGCTGATGGCATAGCCCGAAAGCCATGGGTCGCGGGGCGGCATCGTTTCGGAACGCAAGATGGAATTTAAGAACGCAAATTCCATGGGTTTTTCAGTCGCAGTGATTTCGGGATTCAGCGCCCGCACATAGGCCCACGCGGCAAACGCCACAATGAACACGGCCTCCGCCGCTACGATGACACGCACATTCACCGAAAGCCAGTCGCCCAGGCGCCGGGCGTGTCCGCCACGGGTCGCAGCAAGCGAAGCGAGCGCCACCACTACCAGAGAGACGAATATTCCACCCGCGTCGAGGCGCAGGTAATCAAACGACGACAGCAGCCAGAACACGTAGCCTACGAGCAGCAATCCGAAGGCTTTGCTCAGGGTGAAGCCCAGGTCGGGCAAACGGCCCAGGAAGCGGGCGGCAAGCGGCCACGCGACCCAGCCCACAATTGTGGCTGCAAACCACCACGCGATGAATGCGGCGATGTCGGACACGGGGGATTATTGCTTAATCACTGGGCTGACAGATTGGCGACTTCGTAGATCACGGTGCTGTCGTTGCGATACGCAACTTCGAGTTGGCCGGAGGCAGCCATCTGATCGAATTTGGCCTGCGGGGCGTCGCCGTAATATGCACGTTCGTATCCACCCATGATGATATATTCGACATCGTATTTTTCGAGAAACCAGGTGGTCTCTGCAAGGTCTGTCGTCGCGTAGAATGCAGCGATGTCATTCACACGGTCGGTGACCAGGCTCGGCGGCACCACGGAGCGCTGCTGGCGCTGGTGCCAGTTCCAGCCGACTACGCCGGGCAGTCCGGTGTTGATGGTAAAACGCGACCCGTATTTGTACTCGGTCGCATTGACTTCCACAATCACCGGCGACCCGACGACGTTGTCTTGCATCCACCGAATGGCGTCATAGTCCGGGGCGAGGGCGATCTCCTGCCCCTGATCGTTATAACGGGCGTATTTCATATACGCCAGCCCGTCGAGCGTTGCGGGCGCGTCCGGCGCCATCCGGTCGCGCATTTTGGCCGCGCCGGCGAGGACCGTGTACAGCCCGGCGGCAAACACGAGCGCCGCCAGCCCGGCCCGCCATGCGCGGGCGTTCCCGCTGCGCCACGCGTCGAGCTGCGGCCACACCCAGGCCAGCGCTGCGCCGGCTGCAACGCTGAACATCGTCCAGACTTGCAAGTAGAACTTGAACACCGTATTCATGCGTGCGATATCGCCTTCGAGTCGCACCAGTTCCACCGACAGCGTAAGCACCAGTCCCAGCCCCACCAGCCCAAACACCGCTCTCCGCTCGGGAGATTGGCCGGGGCGCACCATCAGGAGCCCGGTCCAGAGAATGAGCGGCAGCACGACGGGCGCGATGTGGATGTCGAAAACGAGCCACAGTACAAGCACAACGACGGCGAATAGCGAAAGCCCCGCGATGACCGGCCCCGCCAGGTCGCGCAGCCCATCAAGCTGATCCAGCGTGGTCTGTTGCATCCAGCGCCGTGTTTCCATCAGCAAGAGCGTCACGATCAGGAACAGGAATAAACCGTGAATCTTGAGGTAGGCCGTGAGCGTCGTGTTGGAGCCGCTCCACAATTCGATGCTCCCGTAGCCCGTGCCGAACCATTTTGAAAAGGGCGAGAAAAATGCATTCGCCAGCACGACGAGCAACAGCACGCGCCACGCGGAGCCGACGAGCCAGTCAAAATCAAATTTCTGTCGGCGACGCAATTCGGCGTACCCAAGCGCAACGGCCCCGAGCGCGAGATAGGTCGGCAAGTCCCACGTGTTCGTTGGCCCCAAGACGCCAATGACCAGCCCCCCCAGCACCCAGTGGAGGGCGCTTTCACCAAAGCGCCGCGTGCGCCGCGCGTCGAACACCGTGGACAACGCCCACGCGATTGCGAGTAGCGTGAGCGGCAGCACAATCAAGTGTGCGTGCAAATCGGCGTACAAAAACGTGAAGAACGGGAACTCGGTGATGGGAACAGTCTCACCGCCTGTGGTGGGGATGATACGGGTCGCGTTCCAGTACCACTCGCCGGTGCCAATTGGCACGAGCCGCTGCTCGACGACGATGCGATACAGTCCGATAGCCGTCCGCTGTAATTGCTCGAGCACCGGGATACTGATCGCCTGCACGTCATCGGTAACGCGCAATATTGCCTTGTAGAAGGTATCCAGTTGCCCCAGATTCCCGAGCAGCGCCATCAGGGTCGCTGCGCCGATGCCGGCCAGATAGGGCGACGCGCGACGTCCGACCACGCCGGCCGCCGTCGATTCCCGGAACGCAACCAGATTGTACGCCGCACCGAAAGCGCCGGTCGCCGTCAATGCAAACCACAGCGGTAGGATCAGGTTGTAAGCAAACGCCGGCACGATGCCGAGCATCTTGGTCAGAGCGCCCACAATCACAAATCCAAAATAGTAATAGTTGATATACCCGCCGGCGAACCATGGATCATACGGCGGGAAACTAGTGCTGCGCAGCACTGCATTGAAGTACGAGAAATCCATCGGCTTTTCGCCGCCGTAGGATGGATGCCACAGGTCCGGGTTGCGCCAGCGGATATATAAGAAGACGCCGAAGAATACGAGGAAGACGGCTTCCGTCACGACTGCGTAGCGCCAGTGCGTTCTAACCCACATTGTGATAGCCGTCCGCTGGCGCACGAACACGACCACAGAGAGAAGGACCAGCAGCCCGAACACAAACCAGAGCGTCGCGCCAGAGTAGTCCAACAGGCGCGCGCTGGCCAGTAGCCACGCCCCCCACGCAGTTGCGAGCAATGCAGCGGTCTTTGCGACTTTATCCGGCAGGCCACGTAGCGCCAGGAACACCAGCGGGAAGAGGAGCCAGCCCATCAGCTGGGCCACCTCCCACCAGACAATGACGCCCAACCAGCGCCGGCTGTTGAGCAGATTCGAGGCGTCGAAGCTCTCAGACCACGTGCCGCCGGCGCGCTGCTCCGCCAGCCGGTCTTCCGGCAAGAACAGCGCCGTCGGCGCGGCGGTGACTTCACTCGGGATCATGAAAACGACTTCGGAGAGATCAACGGAGCCCAGGATGGCGCGAGCCTGTTCCGGGGAATACGCATCCGACTTTTTGAAAATGAGCACCTTGGGATGATCGTAAACGGTGAACGGCTCTTCGGCATCCTGATCCGAAATGACAAACGGCCCGATCGACGGCGCGCTTTCATTGACATAGACCGGGTCGAAACCCAGTTCGCCGGAAAAAAGCGCCTCGTAATATCGGATTGTCAGCGGGTACCGCATTGGCAGGCGTGGTATCGATCCATATTGCCGGTTCGACGAGATGAAGATGTAATCGGCCTGCTCCAGATAGTCCAGCATGCGATCCAGTTTGGTCTCGTCGTCCTCCCAATACAGCTCAAAGTTTAGCCCGGTGTAAAGCCCGCCGAACGCGTCGTACCCGCCAAACCGCAGCGGCAGACCGTCGTCCCACGATGTCTCGTTGACGACAGTCGCGCCCGCGATGGACACCGGCCCGCCCGCCAGCGCCGTCGCCCCGATTCGGTAACCTTCGCCCTTGCGCAGTTCGAGAGGACGGTCCAGTTGCAGTGTGTATCCGCCGCCGCGTGGATCGTCGCTCGCCGCAAGGTCTGTATTGAGCACGGCCGCAGCCGACGCGCCCTGGCTGCCGCCCGACACGCCATCGACGGTGATGATGAACTGCTCGGCCGCAGCATCGCCGGAAGGATCGCCCAGGTGCGGAATAAATATCTCCTGCAGGACGCCGTCTTCGCGCGCGACGAATTGTTGCTCGAATGTCTGTCCGTCTTGAAACACGTAATCATAAGGTACGGCGAGGGGTATTTGCGTCTCGCCCGCCGGCGAACTGATCTCCAGGTTAATCGGCCCCGGCACGTTCTGGTAAATCCACTCCGACGCCGCCACGCGCGTGACCGGGCGCGTATATATGCGGCTGAATGCAAACGCCCAGGCTCCGCTAGCAGCGACCACGATGATTATGAGCGCCAGCGAAATTATGCGCTGGGCGCCCCGGGGTAGCGTCGGCAGCCGGGTGAGGTTGCGGCGCCAGAATTCTTCCAGCCGCGCCGCTTCAATACTGCCGTTGCCGTCGGTGGTTTCTGCAACCCGTGCGGCGGCGCGATCCCACAGGTACACGAGCAACCAGGCTCCGAGCAGAATCAACGTTGGATAGATCGGCAGGAAATAGCGCATCGGTTTGACCCATTGCGTGCCCTGCCAGGCGAAATACAGTCCGCTCCAGACCACCGGAATGAGATGCCGCCGCCAACGACCGCGTAGCATCTGCCAGCCCGCCACCGCCATGCCAGCCCAAACCGTCAGCCCGAGCGCGTAGCCCATGCCCCAGCGCACCATGTTCTCGAAAGGAAATATCAACGCGGGGCGATTCGTCCACTGGTGATTCGGCGGAAAATCGACATCCCCGCCGACCTGCCCCCGAATCTCACGCATATTGTTCAGCCACTGCTCGTTGAGTGACAGGCTGAAGATAGATGGCCCCTGGAAGGCATATGGCTGGCCGATGCGAAAGACGAGCAAGGAGATGCCGGCCGCTGCCGCGAGCCGCAGCAGCAACGGACGCCAGAGCGGCGATTCAATCATCGTAGTCGACGACAGCTCGGTTTCGGTGCGGTGAGCGCGAACGAGATAGCCAAACGCCGCCAGCGCGATCGTGAGCGCGAGCGGCGCTGTATTGATGCGCGACGCGACCGACAGGCCGAGCATGACGCCAAACAAAAGATAGTTGCGCCAGCGCATATCATCCAGCGCGCGCGCGGCGAAATAAATCCCGCCGACGACAAACACATTGGAGACAGCATCGACGGTGAAGAAATGCGACTGTTGAATCTGGAGGACTGCAAACGCACTGAGCAATGCGGCCAGCAGTGCGACGCGCCGGTCCCGGTACAGGCGCAGCGCGACCAGGAACAGAATAGCAATCGCGGCGATGTCGGACAGAGCCGACACCGCCCGCCCCACCAGATGCACCTGATCGTAACCAGCGCCCATTTGCGCCAGCGGGCCGGGCGCGTCCGGCGCGCCCAGGAGCCACCCGGCCACAGCAGCTCGCCATCCGGACTCGCTGACAAGCCACTCAGTGCGCAGGACGTTAATGATATCGGCCGTGTACCGCACAATGAAAATAGGCGCGGTGCCGTAGACAAAGAACCCATGGCCGCTGTTGTACGGATTGAGAGTCGACGTGTCCGTGTCGAAGTATTCGGACAGCCCGCCCCGCACCGGCGCAATCGACGTCTCCACCATGGTGAGGAAACGTTCGTCCGGGTGCAGGTGCTGGAAGCTGTCCCAGTTCAGCCCGACAAAGCGCAGGTAGGCCGCGCCGACGAGGACGACAGCCAGTGCGCAGGCTGTGCTCAGTTTGCGCCAATCCATTTCGCCCAGCGAGACACGACGAGGGCGCAAGTCGGCTG
>JBHHUI010000084.1:0-8265 GCA_046753805.1 Anaerolineales bacterium | reverse complement strand
GTATTCGGCGCGGACAGCGACAGCGCCGCCAGGTCCGCTACGGAAAGCGAGAATTCAGCCTGTACTGGTTCCCCGGTATAGTCGACCGCTCCAATCGTGTAGGTGACATCCTCACGCGGTCCAACCTTGTCGCGGTCGGGCGTCAGCGTGACCTGGATTTCTTCTTGTTCGGGACTCACGTCTAGCTTGATCAGCCCCGCTCGAAAAGCGGAGGCGCGATTGGTTTCATCCACGCCTTTCGTGATCAGGACAGACACGAAGACGTTCGGCGCGTACTCCGGCAGTATCGGCAGCTTGTACACGGTGCTATTCGAATCGAGCGCCAGCACTTCGCGGTGCAGCACCGCGCCGCGTTCGACCGTAATCAGCGCCCGCGTCTCGCCCTGGAAGGGGTGTGCGATCAGAATGTCGGCGGTGTCGCCCGGCGCGTACGCGGTGCGGTCCGAGATGAGGTCAATGCGGTTGTTGTTGTTCTGACGCCACGACACGAAATCGCGCGATGAGACCCACTGAAAAGTGCTCGACTGCACCTGCCGCCCGGCCGCGTCGCGCCCGCGAGCGAGAATCTTAAACGTCCCACCAGTTGCGGGCACAAACGAGAAGTTAGTCTTGCCGTCGCCGTCGGTCGTGACAGTCGTCTCAAAGACCGGCGTGTCTTCCACCTCCCACGTCCAAACCGTATTGCCGAATTCGTCTTCTTCTTGCACGCTGAACCACTTGTGCTCGCTGACGACCACGTCGAGCGTCTGGCCCGGCCACGGGTCTTGCGCCCAATCCACGGTGATGAGCTGAACTGCGCTGGATTGTCCGGCGACGCCGACGTATCTTTCGGGGCGCAGCCCGATGTAGAAATCGCCCTTGTGCACCACGACCGCGCTGCGGCCGCTCACCGACCGGTCGTCGATGTCGGTCACGGTCGCTTCCAGCGTAAACAGTTGCGACGTAGTGCGGTCGCCCAAATCGGAAGGTAGTTCTAGTGAAAGCAATCCGTCCGCATCCGTCTCACCCGAGCCACTCGCAATCACCTCGCCGAACGCGCCGTACGATGGGCCGGCCACGTCAGCCGTGAAGTCGTAATCCGTAAAATCATAATGGCCGGGGCCTTGCCACTGGAAGAAATAATTAGCCGAGAGCAGCGTCCAGTCCACGCGCGCAGCGGACACCGGCCCGCCCGAGAAGAACCGCGCTTCCACCTGCGCGTCGATCGTGTCGCCGGCGCCGATTTCACTCGTCGTAGTATTGACGCTTACCTGAAACTCAGGCTTGACATACTCCGCCACCTGAAACCCCACGCTGCCGTAGAAATCCTCATCCTCGTCGGCGCGCGCGGTCAGCCAATAAAAACCGACGCCGGCTTCATCGTCCAGATCAAATTCACCGTGTACCGTGCCGAACTCCGAGAGCTTCAGCGTCTCATCGTAAACGACATCGCCACGGTCGTTTGAAATCTCGACCGCAACCGACTCAAACGGGGTTAGATCAAAACGCGCATCTGACTCGCTGCGGATGATGCCCTTGAACGCCACCGTTTGCCCCGGACGGTACAACGGCCGGTCGGTGTAGAAATACGTTTGATATTTATCGGGCGAGGACGAACCGTTCAGTCCAAACTCCCACGCGTCAATGCCCTGGGTCCAGTCGGAGACCGCCACGGCGAACCCGCCTGCGCCATCCAGCGCAGCGCGGCCGGGTGTTTCAGACAGCGCGTACACCGGCGTCCACAGATCATCCAGCGGGGGCGCCGGCGCGACGAACAGGCCATCCGCGTCTGTTGCGCCAGACGAAATCAGATTAAAGGACTCGTCGTATAGCTCAATCGTCCGGCCGCTGATCGGCAGCCCCGTCTGCTGATCCGTAGCCCACACGAGGATTTCGTCGAAGCCCGTCTTCATGGTCAGGTTCGCATCGGCGACCGACAAAACATGATTCATAGGCCCTTGCGGGCCTTCAATCTGCAAAAAGTACAGACCGGGCGCGAGCCGCCCACCACCCTCGACCAACTCAATCTCTGCCAGCGCGTTTTCATTCAGAAAAAGCTCCACGGATTCAGTCCAGCTACGCAGCAAGTTGCCAGGGCCGGGTGTATATTGCTCGCGGAACTGATAGGAATTCCGGCCGGTGTAGCGCACGAAATCTTGCAGCGGCATGCGGTAGAGGTCGAGGCCAATCTCGGACACATTGCGATACGTGGCAAACACACGTGAGTCGGCATAGGCAGAGTAGGTTCCTACATCGCCGCGCGTATTAAGGGTGATGGAAGGGTCGTACGGGGCTGTGGTAAACCGAACGACAGTCTCGCTGCCAAGCCGGTTGCCATAGGGATCAGCCATGCCGGGGCCGAGCGTGATCGTGTAGTCCGTCGAAGGCTCAAAGTCCCAGTTAATGAAATAGGTATCGTCGTAGTCGCTGTAAAACGAGAAGACTTCTGCTGGCTCAGGCGTGATGCTGACCTGATCCGCAAGTGAGTCTTCGTCCATGGGCGATGCGAATTCCACCTGAAACCCGGCGAACGGGCTTACACCGGTAGCGCCGTCAAACGGCTCGGTGAAAGCGATCGCGGGCGGCAGGACGGTATTGAACTCCCACGTGAATTGAGCGTCCAGCCCGACGTTACCCGCAACCCCCCGCGCGCTGGATTCGACCGTGGCGACATAGCCGGTCTGCAGGCTCAACCGGCGGTCCGGCTGAAACGTCATCGTCGTGTTGTCTTCTGACCACTCGAACGTCCCCGCCACTGGCTCGCCGCGCGTGGACACCAGCGAGAACGCCGCCTGTGTGCTGGCCGCATCCATCGGCTGGTTGAAAAGCACCGACACCGGCGCGTCGAGCGGCACGTTTCCGACGTCGAAGAACGGGCTGGCCTCGACCACCTGCGGCGGCAATGTGCGAAACGTCCACTCGAAGTCGTCACGTAGCAGGCCCCCGGTGGTATCCACCAGTCCGGCGTCGACGCGCGCGGTGTATTCGGTGCCGCCCGCCAGTGCAACATCCGGCCGGAAGGCGAAGATGCTGGTGTTGATCCATTCACCCTGCCCGTCCACGGGCGGGTCGAGGACAAGCGGAACCGGCAGCCCTTCCTGCTGCGCAAGCGTTGTCAATGGGACGACCGGCCGGTTAAAGAAGACGGTGATGGCCGTATCCACCGCCACGTCGAATGTATCTTGCGCGGGTAGCACGTTCGTCACTTCCAGGAAACCCACCGTGACAACGTCGAGGCTGAAATCCTGCGCCAGGCGCAGCCCGGCCGCACTACGCGCGGACTGGTCAACGCGTACCCGGTAGCGCGCTGCCCGCTCCAGCGGTGCGGCCGGCACGAAGCGCGCTGTGCTGTCGTCGATCCATTCGAACGCACCTGCGACATCCGGTTCGATTGTGAACGCGCCCGACAACGAATCTTTGTCCATGGGCTGATCGAAATAGAGATCGATGGCCCCATCGGTGGGCAGCTCTTCACCGGCGCGCGGATATACATCGGCCACCACAGGCTCCATCGGCGGAAGCGGGGTAAGAGTTGCGACGGGCGTTGCGGATGCCGGCGGAGCGGTCGGCGACGCTTTCGGAGCGAACAGGTTGCACGCGATGGCCGTTACGAGCGCCAGTGGGACGAGGAGCAACGGGTGGAGTTTTTTCATGACAGCCTCAAGATTGCGGCGCGCCGGTGGACAATGGGGCCACGCGCGGCCAGGCGCGCTACAACGCAAATTCGATTTTACAGGAGGACGGCGAAGCAGACGACCGGTAATTGGAGCCGGTGTGTCGGATATCGGAGACGATCAGTTACTGCTCTGTTACTTCGTCTTCAATTTGGGGTGGCGTTCAGCGGCGAACTTGAGCACCTGCGCGATGGCGCGCCCGTAGTCGTATCCAGCGACCCGGGCGGAGCGGCAAAATCCGGCATCGCGCGAAATGTCCGGGTTGGGGTTTACATCCAGCACATAGGGCTGCCCGTCTCGCACACGGATGTCGATGCGACCGTAGTCCCGCATCCGCAACGCCTGATACGCACCCCGAGCGGTCTCCGCGATGCGCGCGTACAACTCCGGCGCGACCGGCGCCGGGCACTGGACTGTCGCAAAGTGATAGATATCCGCCTCGGGGTCCCACTTTGCGTCGTATGAACACAGCCGGTCGTGGTAATCGCCGAACATACTGTAATCCATCATCGTGAGCGGCAACATCTTGAGCGTGCCATTGCCCCAGAGCGACACGTTGAATTCCGGCCCGTCGATGAAGTCTTCCACCAGCGCCGGCCCTTCGAAATTGTCGAGGACATATTCGATCCGCTGCTGCAGGTCCTGCGGCGTGTCCACGATTGATTCTTTGGAAATGCCGTGGCTGCTGTGTTCGGCCGCTGGTTTCACAAACGCCGGGAAACGGTCCCAGCCGTTCAGCTGCGGCGAATCAAACACATGCGATTCGGGAGTGGACACAGCCGAATTCACCAACTCGCACTTCGTGCGGGCTTTGTCTTGCGTCGCTGCCAGGCTCCAACTATCCGCGCCTGTGTACACAAATCCGTGTTGCTCGAGTACCGGCGGGATCGCATCGAAGGCGTTCGGATCATCCCACAGGCCTTCACACCAATTAAATACAATGTGCCGATCGGGATCGAAATCTTTAAGCGCGCCAGCAACGTCATTGGCAACGGCCGCGACATGTACGTTATAACCCAGGTCACGCAGCCCACGCCGCATTTGCTGGACTGGTGTGCCGCCCGCTTGATCGACGTCGACCGGGTTGGGATCGTCGATCAAATTAAATAGTACGACGACTTCAAATGGCGGAGGTTTGACGTCTGAGTCGTCGTAGCTTTCTATAGCCGAATGCACCATGCCCCCTCTAACAACGTACATCGTGTTGCGCTTGCTTCTTGTTAAAGATAGGTGTTCAACACGATCGAATACATTGACAGGCATTCATATTGCAATGTATTTCGCAGCTGCCATGTTACACGAATTAAGATCATTGTCAACGCAGCTAACGAGTTTATAACTACGGGCATTCCATACGAAAATGATGTTGGTTCGTATGTAGTTATCTGGTAACTACTCAGCCTCAGTCGGCTGGAGCGTGGCGGGGATTGGGGGATCAGGGGAATGTGCGCCCAGCGTGCTAACCAGAAAACCAATCCCCAAATCCCCCCGAAGGCCCCGCTATGGTGTGTTCGGGCTGAGTAGTGACGTTATCTGAATCAAAACGGCGACTTGCACTTGAAGTCGCCGTAATGGTTTGGTTGGTGATGGAGCGCTACGCCGGCATTCGCCCCAGGGCAACGAACACACTTAACGCATAGTCCTCGTCATCGGTGTTTGTTGCGCAGCACATACCGGCTGCAGCGCTGATATCGATCGCTGCGAGATTGGCTGCGCTATACCAGCGCCTGATCTGCTCGCGCTCAAAACCCAGCCAGCGATCAGCCATGTGAGTACGCTGTTCGACTCGATCGTGTATGTCGAGATCGGTGATACAGAGTACACCACCGGGCCTGAGGAGGCGCGCCATCTCGACGATGGCCTTGCCCGGCTCCGGAGCATGGTGCAGGTACATGTTGGCAAAGACGCCATGCAACACACCATCCGGCAGCGGGAGTTTTGCGCCAGCCGCCTGCTCCAGCAACACGTTCGAGTAGCCTGAAAGGTTGCGACGTGCGACGGCGAGCATCTCTGGCGACTCGTCGAACCCATAAGCCACGGATGCAAGCGGCGCGAGCGCTGCAAGGACAAAGCCGGTACCGGTACCGATATCGGCTACCACCGCGCCCGCCGGCAACTGTGCGCGTGCGATGGCATCGTCGCGCATGGCTTCGGTGAAGTAGCCCGCGCGCATTTCGTCCCACTCACCCGCGACGGTCGCGAAGTATGCGCTTGCTGCGCGCGCCATGTCAGCCGTCCGCCCGCTTGTGCGCCTGGATGACCGCCGAGTACGGCATGCCGGCCGGAATGGCAGCGAACTCGTCCAACAGCGCCGCGTCCGGTTCCACGCTGACTTGCACGAACCCCGCACGCGCAAGGCCGGCGTGGAAGTCCTCCGACGGCAGCGCGCCGGCAATGCACGCCACCCAGGATTGCGTGTCGGCGCGCACTGAATCGGCCATCGGGCCGTTGGTCACCATGTCGGACACATGGATGCGGCCGCCCGGCTTGAGCACGCGGTACATCTCGCGGAACACCGGCGCTTTATCAGGCGCGAGGTTGATCACGCAGTTCGAGATGATGACATCTACGGAGGCGTCTTCGACCGGCAGCGCCTCGATCATTCCCTGGCGGAATTCCACGTTGGCATAGTTCACTGGCCCGCCCGTGTTCTGCAAAGATCGCAAGTTCGCGCGCGCCTGCGCGAGCATCTCCGGCGTCATGTCAACGCCGATCACGTGTCCGGACGCCCCGACGAGCTGCGCCGCCAGAAAACAATCGATACCGCCGCCCGATCCTAGATCGAGAACGGTCTCACCGGGTTGCAGCGTCGCGCCCTCAATCGGGTTGCCGCAGCCCAACGATATTCCGGCAGCGCCGGCGGGAATCGCATCCAGCATTTCCACGGGATACAGACCGTCGGGCACGCAACACGCGCCCGCTGCGACGCCTTCTGCAGTCACATCGCCGGTGCGCGCCACGGTCCCGTAACGGTCTTGAACGATCTGATGAATTTCACTTTGGCTTGTCATGGGAATCTCCAGGAACCCCGACGGGCCTCACCGGCCCGCCGGGGCAATTTTTTCAGCAACAGCAACAACCGTCGTCACTTCCGGAATCGTCGCAGTCGCAATCTGGGTCACGGTAGATGTGTTCGTTCATCGGTAGGGTCTCCTTTGGTTAGGGTTAGGTTTATTTGCCGCCGGCCGGACGGAACAAATCGAAGATCGTCTATGGATGATTGCAAAAAAAGGGCGCCGGCCCCGTTACATGCGTTTGCCCCCAGAGATATCGGGCGCGAACACTTCCATAATCTGGCCGCAACACATCGCAACCCGCTGCTGGTTGAGCGTGTAAAAGACCTGCTTGCCCTCGCGCCGGGATTCGACGAGGCCTGCTTCGCGCAGCACCGAGAGGTGGTGCGAGATCGTGGGTTGCGAAAACGCGCCGCTTAACTCGTCCACGATCTGACCCACAGAACACCAGCGACAGCAGCAGAGTTCCATGATCTTCTGGCGCGTGTCGTCGGCCAGGGCCTTAGCAAATTCAACGGGTCGCGCTTCGCGCGTTTCAGACGCATTCATATTGATTTCTGTCTATGTGAGTTAGAGTGTAATCGATGGTCGTCTATATGTCAAGGGGAGGGCTGCGGGCGTTATAATGCCCCCGTTCCCCATGCGCAAAATCGTCTACGCCCTCCTGCTCGTGCTGGCTGTGTTTTTCATATTCACAAACCTGTCGCGCGTGGAGGCAGTCGTCGAGACGTTTCAACGCGGGCGCAGCCGCTGGTTGTTGCTCGGCGCGCTGCTGGAACTCGTGTGGATCGTCAACATGGCTGCATTCTATCGCGCCGTGTATCGCATGGTGGCGACGGAAGCTCCATTGCAACGGCTCATGTTCGTGGTGGCTGCCGCTAAGTTCACAGAAGTGCTTGCGTCGTCGCTGGCGAGCATTGCGGTCTTCATCGACGATGCGCGGCGGCACGGGCTGCGTACGGGCCGCGTCGCGCTGGCCGCGCTGCTCACGGTATGGGTCGAATATATGGCGTACATCGCCGTCATCGCCGTCGGATTCGCGGTGCTGATCCGGCGTAACACCCTGAGTTTCGCAGAAATCACCACCGGGGCAATACTTGTCGGCATCGCCACGGTCTTTGGCGGACTGATTCTGCTCGGCGTATCGTCCACAGATCAACTCGAGCGCGTGCTCATCTGGCTCGTGCAGCATGTCAACCGCCTTGTGAGCGTCTTCAAGCGCGACTATCTCTCGCAACAACTCGCGCACCAGTTTGCCGCCGATACCGCCGAGGCGTTTGCCACCCTACGCCGGTCCCCGGCATTGCTGTGGCTGCCGTTTGCTCTGGCGCTCAGCGCGCGCGCCCTCCACCTGTCGATCTTTTTCTTGATGTTTCTCGCGTTTGGGCAGGCCTATTCGCCCGGCACGCTCGTCGCGGGGTATAGCATTGCCAGCCTGTTTACTATTGTGTCTATCACGCCCGGGGGGCTAGCTATTGTTGAGGGGATTATGGTTGTAACGCTGCGTTCGCTGCGTGTGCCGCTCGCTTCCGCGACTGTGATTACCCTCGCTTACCGGGGGCTGACGTTCTGGCTTCCGTTCGGGTTGGGTTTCATAG
>JBHHUI010000083.1:0-8294 GCA_046753805.1 Anaerolineales bacterium | reverse complement strand
ACGACAGTTCCAGCGGCAGCGGTGATGGTTCCGGTGGGGATGATACCGAAGACGGCAGCAATTCCGGCAGCGGGGACGGCTCCGACGGAGACCATTCGGGCAGCGGCGGCGGGGGCAGCGGCAGCGGATCCGGCGGCGGTGGTGAGAACGATGATAATAGCGGCAAGGGCGGCGGGAATGACGACGACAGCGGAGACAGCCCCGATGACAACGGGAGTGATTAGGCGGGGCGGTGATCGCGGGCGCGACGAATATTTTAGAAAAACGGGCGAGACCAGCACTACTGAGTGTGTGCACGCAGAGGTTGTCGATAACCCCTTCAGTGACACATCTTGTGTGCTCCCCACCGAGACATAACCTTGACCGCAGCGAAAGGAGGAGTAATATTGAGGCTATCGGGGTAACCGCCAAACTAAACTGTGCCAATCTGTCCCGACAGCAAGCGTCCCCAAGTTTGTTCGACTGCTCTGACCGAATGTAGATCTCGGGCCTCGCGCCTCCTCTCAGGAATATTGTCGAATCGTGACCAACCACGGGTTTTTGCGTAGCCTGAAATCGCAAGTGTTCGGCTACGGTGTAGTAGTGGCTCTGGTCGCGTTGAGCACTACGGGCTATATCAATTACCGCCTCGCCGAGAGTCAGGCCCGCGAGTTGGTACATGAGCACCTGCTTGAGGATGCCATGGAATTGGCGGATACGCTGGCCGGTCACAGAACGGACGAAGTGCAGAGCTTGATCGCGGATTCGCATGGAGTAAACGGAGGCCACGACGTTTTTCTGGTTGACGCGAGTGGTCAGGTTGTCGCTGCCCTCGACCCGGTGCACATCGGGCAACCAGCAACCGCATTGATGAGCAGCACGTCTGAGGTTGAACGCGTTCTTTCCGGTGTAGATCCGATGGCGCAATCCAGTATGACCCACGATGGCGAGCGATTTCTCACCGTGTCGGTTCCCGTGTTCGGCGATCCTGCGAACCCCGCGCGCATTACGGCCGTGCTCCGCTATTCGGAGCCATACAGCGAACTGGAAGTCGTGGTCGGGCGCACGCTGGAGGTCTTTCTCCTCTCCACGGGCCTGCTGCTGCTGCTCCTGATCGCGCCGTTGGTGCTGTATTTGGAGCGCACAGTGTTGCGGCCCGCACGCCTCCTGGTTGACACGGGCGAAGCTGTCGCCGCCGGACGCTGGGAAGAGGCCATCTTGTCTGAGGCTGCGCTTCCGCGCCACGAAATGGGCGAGCTGGTCCGCAGCCATAATCGCATGCTGAACTCTCTGCGAGCGCAGCAGCAGCAACTGCGCCGCGAGACGCGCCACGCGCGCACACTGGAACAAGTGGCGGGCGTGCTTAACCAAGCCATGCAACTGGGCGAGCCGCTTGAACCCGGCTTGCGCGCCGTCATGGAATTGGTGCAGGCTGAGGCGGGATGGATCACGCTTTCAGATTCAGCAGACAGGTGGCGTCTGGTCGTGGCGCTGGGTCTACCCCCGGCGCTGGAGGCCGACGATCGCGCAGCGCTGCGCTGGCCCGGTTGTGCGTGCCAACGAATGCTGCTCGCCGGCGGCCTGCCGGGGGCTGCCAATATCATCCAGTGCGAGCGTCTGCGCCAGGCGCCCGGCGATACGAACGGTCTGCGCTACCATGCCAGCGTGCCCATCCGTGCACGCGACAACACGCTGGGCTTGCTTAGCTTGACTACGCCCCCCGAACGGGTGTTTGACGAGAACGAACTACAGCTGCTGGCTGCCGTGGGCCACCAGTTCGGTGTGGCCATCGAACGCACGCAACTGTTCGAGTCCGAACAACGTCGCCGCGCAGCCGGAGCCGCGCTCTTGGACATCGCCCGCGTGGCCTCGTCGTCGTTGAAGCCCTCGCAAGTTTTGAAACAGATCACGCGCCGTACGGCCGCCGTTTGTGGGGCCGAACGCTGCTCGGTGCTGTTGCTGGATGAAGCCGGAACTCGACTGCGGCCGGTCATGGCGCAATTTGCCGACGGACACGAGGACATGGCGCAATGGGAGACGTTCAAATCCCGCGCGTCCCAGTCCGTCGACGACCTCCCTTTTTTCCGTGCGGTGATCCACGAGCAGCGGGCGCTCGTCATATCCGCAAGCGATTCCGACACGGCGCTGGTTCAGTGGATACAGCCGTTCGGCATCGAGATGCTGTTGGCTGTGCCGCTCGTCAGCCGGGAGGGCGTTATTGGGCTGCTGGCGTTGGACACCACGGAAGTCGAGCCGGGATTCTCGCCAGAGCAGATTGAACTGGCGCAGACGATCGGCGCGCAGATCACGGGAGCGATCACAAATGCCCAGTTGTATGCCGAGGTTGAACGCCGGGCGCAGGAGTTGGAGGCGCTGCGCGCGACTGCAACCGACATCTCGGCTGAACTCAAACTGCCGGACCTGCTGCGGGCGATCCTGGACCGCGCCATTCCATTGTTGGGAGCGAGCGGCGGCGAGTTGGCTATCTACGATGCGGAGCGCGACGACCTGGAGATCGTCGCGGCGCAGACCCTCGGAGTGGAGCAGGTGGCAATGCGTATGGCGCTGGGCGAGGGGGCCATGGGTCAGGCAGCCGCGACGCGCGAACCGATCATCATTGACGACTACCACGCCTGGTCAGGACGCTCGGGACAATACACGGGAGTCCAATTTCATGCCACGTTGGCTGTCCCGCTGCTGTCGCGTGGCCAGCTTTTAGGCGTCATCGGCGTCGTGCGCGCCGAGCCGGAGCAGAAATTCACCCCCGCCGACCTGCAACTGCTGACGCTGTTCGCACAGCAGGCTACCATCGCCGTAGAGAATGCGCGCCTGTTCGGCGAGGTGGAGCGGCTGGCCATCACAGATGGGCTGACCGGTTTGCACAACCGGCGCCATTTCCTGGCGCTGGCTGAACGTGAATTCGAGCGCGCCCTTCGCTATAAGCGACCACTTTCGATCCTGATGCTGGACATTGACCACTTTAAGAAAGTGAACGACACCTATGGTCATGCCGCGGGCGATCAGGTCTTGCGCGCCGTGGCGACGCGCGCCCGGCAAAGCCTGCGTGAGGTAGACTTTGTCGGTCGCTATGGCGGCGAGGAATTCACTGCGGCGCTGTTGGAAGTCCCATTACCCGCGGCTTGCGTCGCGGCCGGCCGCATGGTGCAGGGGATTGCCGACCAGCCCTTCGAGACTGAGCACGGCCCGATTCGCGTCACGGTGAGCGTCGGCGCGGCCAGCCTTGCGCCTGACGACACCGCACTATCGGAGCTGCTGGCGCGGGCCGATGAGGCCATGTACCGGGCCAAGCGACGCGGTCGCAACCAGGTGTGCTCGCTTCCGGAGGACGAAGCGTTCAGGTGACGCGGAGGGCGTCACGGGAGAATGCGGGACGCGACGCGGGTTGGGCTCCAACGCCTCTTCATTACAACAGAAGGTTCTGGAGAGAACCCGATGATCCAGGCAAACTCGACTTTCAGGCAGCGCATCGCTGTGTTGCGCTGGGCTGCGCCGCTCTCATTTGTGCTGTTGGGTCTGGCGTTCGAATTTGGTCCGTCGCGCTGGGTGCAGGCCAACTATGGCGATGTTTGGCACGTGGTCGCTGACATCCTGTTTTACGTGACAGTCGGCCCGCTCCTGACCCTCTGGGCGCTCAAGCGTATCGGGAGTTGGCCGGACGAGATGGAGCGCGCGCAGAAACAGGCGCAGGCGAGCGAGCGTCAATTGGCGGCGATCACCGCCGCCTCGGCGGATGCCATCGTCGGCCTCGATCCGGAAGGGCGCATCAATTTCTGGAATGACGGAGCCGAGTTCCTGTTCGGCTACACAGCCCTGGAAATGCAGGCGCGCCCGCTGGCCGACCTGCTCGGCGACAGCCCGGCGGCGCGAGTCGAATTGCAGTGGCTGCTGGAAACCGTGCGGCGGGCCGGCTTTCTACGCGGACACGAGACCACGTGTCTGGACGCCGACGGGCGCAGAGTTGCTGTAGAACTCATGGCGACGCTCCTCCGGGGTGAAGCCAACGAGCCAGCCGGTATGTCGATCATCGTCCGCGACATCACCCGGCGCCGGGAGCGTGAGGCCGAGATCCGACGCCTGAACGCCAGTTTGAATGAACAAGTGGCCGCCCGCACGCGCGAGTTGTCTGAGAAACTCCAGGAGCTGGCGCGCGCCAACGCCGAACTACAGAAGCTCGACCAGACGCGCTCCGAGTTGGTGTCCCTGGTCTCGCACCAGGTGCGCGCGCCGCTCGCCAACATGCGCGGTGCAATGGAGCGTATGCAACCCACTTGTGGGTTGGTTAGCCCCACCTGTGGGCGCATGCTGGAGATTATGAACCAGCAGATTGAACGGCTGGATCGTCTGGTGCGGGATGTATTGAGCGCGATGCGCCTGGAGTCCGGTGAGCTGGTATTCCATCCGGAGCCGTTCTCCGTGCTACCTTTGGTGGAGCAAGTCGTCGAGCAGACGCGCGCCCGCACCGGAGATCGTCCCATTCGCCTACCGACGAAACCGGGTCTGCCGCTCGCGTTCGCGGACCGTGATCGGGTGGCGGACGTGTTGGCCAACTTGCTCGACAATGCCGACAAATACTCGCCTTCCGCCGAGACGGTGACGATCGAGGCGCGCGCCGACCAGGACGAGATGACGCTCGCCGTACGCGACGCCGGTCCGGGCGTTCCTGCTGGAGACCTGGCACACATCTTCGACAAGTTTCAACGCGTCGACAGCAGCGATTCGCAAGCGGCCTATGGTTATGGGCTTGGCCTGTATGTATGTCGGCGTCTGGTGGAAGCGCAGGGCGGGCGCATCTGGGCTGAGAATCATCCTCGGGGCGGCGCCGTCTTCTCATTCACCCTGCCGGTTGCGCGATGAATTCCCCTCAGCGTACCACCCGCGCCGTATTGCTCATCGACGACGACACGACCCTGTGCGAGCTGCTCTCCGAGCATTTGCAAGCGGCAGGTTATCAACCCATAGTTGCCAACGATGGGGCCGCCGGTGTACGCCTCGCCGGCGAGCGGCAACCCGATCTGGTGGTGCTGGACGTGATGATGCCCGGTATGGACGGTTGGCAGGTGTGCGAGCAGCTGCGCGCGCGCGCCTCCGTCCCCATCATCATGCTCACCGCCAAGGGCGAAGAATTGGATAAGCTGCGTGGATTTCGTCTCGGCGTGGACGACTACGTCACCAAGCCTTTCTCATTCGCCGAACTGACGGCGCGCATTCGGGCTGTGCTGGCGCGTGCGCAGACCATGTCGACGGCGTCGGACCGCGCGGTGATGGGTAACGTGGCGTTCGATTTCCAGCAGCGGCGCGTGACCGTCGCGGGACGCCCGGTCGAGCTCACGCCGACGGAATATCGCATGCTGGAGGTGCTCGCTCGGCACGCGGGACGGCCGGTTCCCACCGAGCAGCTGCTGCGTGAGGTATGGGGCGACGAATATGCGCGCGAGGCGGACCACGTCAAACACTATATCTGGGCCTTGCGCAAGAAGATCGAGGCCGACCCCGGTGACCCAAAGCACCTGATCACCGAGCGTGGTTTCGGGTACCGGTTCGAATAGCCTCCCCGCGCGTTCTTCGCACCCAACCCACACCCCCTCTCCACCTGATCTAGACCTTTCATCCCTACACTATGCGTTGGGAGGCTGCATGTCGGAGTCTCGTTTCCGCGCGTCTATACCTGATCTTTCCTTTTACCAACGGACCGTCGCCTGCCAGTTTGCGTGCCCGGTGCGCACTGACGGGCGCGCGTACGTGACGGCCATCGCACGCGGCGAATATGAGCGCGCCTATCTGATCGCGCGCGAGACGAACCCCTTCGCCTCCACCTGTGGCTGGGTGTGCGGCGCGCCCTGCGAGGCAGCCTGCCGCCGGGGCAAGATCGACGCCCCCATCGCTATTCGCGCCCTGAAGCGTTTTGTGAACGACCGTTACGGCGTGTATTTAGGTGAAACCGGGACGGCGCGTCAACCACCAGCCTGGCCGGGCTATATTGGCGCGACGGATGCCTTTGAACTGGGCAACACAGTCTTTCCCACCAGCCGCAGCGGACTGCACGCCGGCCAAAGCATGGACAAGAGCGGCAAGCGCATTGCAATCCTCGGGGCGGGACCGGCCGGCCTCTCATGCGCCCACGACCTGGCCCTGCTGGGTCACGAAGCCGTGATCTTCGACGCCGCCTCCGTCGCCGGTGGGATGCTCCGGTTGGGTGTGCCGGAATACCGCTTGCCGCGCGAACTGATCGATCTTGAGATCGAAGCCATTCTTGCACTGGGGCCAACGTTGCGGCTCAATCAGGCGCTCGGCCGCGACTTTACACTGGCCGAGTTGCGCGACGAGTTCGACGCCGTCTTCATCGCCATCGGAACGTACCACAGCCGCAGTTTAAATGTTGAAGGCGAGCAGTTCGACGGCGTGCTGCGCGCGGTGGATTTCCTGATCAACGTCAACCTCGGCGGCTATAACCTGGATCTGGGAAAACGTGTGCTGGTGATCGGCGGCGGTAATGTGGCGATGGATGTGGCGCGCACGGCCGCGCGCCTGGGGCATCCGGCACAGTCCGGCGGGGACCTGGATGTGACGCTGGACGTGGCGCGCACCGCGCGCCGGCTGGGCGCAACGCAAGAGGTGCACTGTCTCGTCGTCGAGGCCCGGCGCGAGATGCTGGCCGACCCGATCGAGATCGCGGAAGCGGAGGAAGAGGGCGTCGTTATTCACAACCACGTGGCGCCCAAGCGCGTTGTCGGCGCAAATGGAACTGCCACCGGCGTCGAGACGTTGCAGGTCGCGCGCGCCTTTGACGAGCACGGGCGCTTCAACCCGCAGTTAACGCCCGATACTGAAAAAGTGTGGGAGTGCGATAGCGTAATCGTATCTATCGGCCAGACCGGCGAGTTGGATTGGGTGCGTACGGAAGATGGCCTGGAGGTCACGCCGCGCGGCACGCTGGCGGTGGACCCGGAGACGCTCATGACCACCGCGCCGGGCGTGTTCTCCGGCGGTGATATTGCATTTGGCCCGCGCCTGATCATCAACGCCGTCGCCGACGGACAGCGCGCCGCGCGCGGCATCCATGCTTATTTGCAGCACGTCAAACCACGATTTGTGCGCAAGGGCTTCTTTACGCCGGTTCGCAAGCGCGATTACCCGGATGTGGGTCCGCTGCGCAGTTACATGCGTTGGCCGCGACGGCAACCACCCGCCACGCCGGTCGAGCGGCGCATTGGGGTCTCGCACGTCGAGATCGGCTTCGACCAGGCGACCGCGCACGAACAGGGCGGGCGCTGCCTGATTTGTACGCTCAATCCCATCTTCGATGGCGACCTGTGCATCCTCTGCAACGGCTGTGTGGACGTCTGCCCGATGGACTGTCTGAAACTCGTGCCTGTTGGCGAGTTGGAGGGCGACGATAATGTGGCGGCCGTGATCAGCCGAAGAACGGCCAACTGGCCGCGCGCCAGCGCGATGTTGCTGGACCCCACGCGCTGTATTCGCTGCGGCCTGTGCGCGGCGCGCTGCCCGACCGAAGCTGTCAATATGGAATCTTTTCGTTTTACAGAAGAAGTGTTGTTCGAGCCGGCGGTCACACCCGCCGCCTGACCCATGCGTACCGCTGAACTCAACTGATTTCGGACGAGAGGCGTGCTGCGGCAACGGACTTGTGTGAATGGCTCTTGAGCACCCGGACATCAGAAGACGTAGAAAATGGAGGCTAGGTCAATGACAGGATCCAAAACGCGAATGCGAATCGGCATGGGCGTTGCTTTGTTGCTCGTCGGCGGCGTGGCTGCGGCATGCGCGGCTCCGGCGTCCGAGCCGGCGGCGCTAGCTGAGACTCCGGTGGAGGAGCACGCCGACGAGCAGGCCGCCGCTACTTTGGAAGGCAATGCCGTGCGCGGCGGCCTGCTGTACGACAAGTGGTGGGCAGTCATCGAAGCCAGCGCGCCCGAAGGCGATCATCCGCTGTGGAGCACACAGGACACCAACACGCGCAGCGGCACGGCCACCTGGCGCTGCAAGGAATGTCACGGCTGGGACTATAAAGGCGCAGACGGCGCCTACGGCAGCGGATCACACGCTACTGGTTTCACCGGCGTCTACGACAGCCGCGACAAAGCGGCCACGGAGGTGCTGGCCGCGCTACAGGGCGACACAAACTCCGATCACGACTTTTCGACCGTGATGGGCGAACAAGACCTGATCGACCTGGCAGTGTTTATCACCGAAGGTCTGATTGATGACTCTGCCCTCATCAACGCCGATAAATCGTCCACCGGCGAGGCGGCGGCGGGCGTGACACTCTTCGAAGA
>JBHHUI010000082.1:0-8302 GCA_046753805.1 Anaerolineales bacterium | reverse complement strand
CCACCGCCGCCCAAACCGATTGCCTTAATCACCGTTCGGCGCGGCTCCGATAGGTGTGGGCGACGCGCGGCCTGTGAGGGTTGCGTCTGTTCGAGCGAGGTGGGTTGTAGTTTGGTATTCATTGTCGTCCTTGTGAATGGTTGAGCGTGTGTGTGTCCGAGCCGCCAATCCGCGCCGCCTCGGCTTCGAGGGCGGCGTGCGCCTGTACCGGGTCGGCATTCGCAATGCGCTCGACGCGACAGCCGGCGCGCAGCAGTTGTTCCTCGATATCTTTCCCGATGCCGCGCTCGTCGCCAATGAGCGTGACGAACCGGGCGTGGCGCGCTTCGACAGGCGAAAACCCGCAGGTGGGCTGGTAGGTCTGTACGATGTCGCCTACCAGGTTCCAGTGCCATGCAGACGCGACGCCGTTGTAACGCGGCAGCAGCAAATAATGCCGCAGCGTTTTGGGACTGATCGGCGCGCTTGTCAGTACACCCTTCGCCGCCGCGCGATGTTTGCGGCCCAACTTCTTAACCTCCCCCACAGCGCTCGCGGTTGTTCCATCTGGCCGAAACCAGGCCGCCAGCGCCGCAGGATCGCCGTTTTCGGCGGCGATGAGCCAGTAGTTCACATTGAGCAGCGCTTCATGCAAGCTTCCGTCGAGCATCATTTGCGCGATTTGTGCATTGCAGGTCGCGTGCCAGTCGTCGGCGACGATTTCTCCGGTTTGGGGATCCGAGTCGCCCAGGCGCGCTCCGCCGGCAATCATCAGTATCGGACGCGGCGCGCCTAATTCCGACGCCGCCACAGCGGCGTACCATTCAAACGATCGGAACCCGCGCTGGTCTTGCGATCCGAGCGGTGTGTGATACGGCTGCGACTGCGGCCACGCGGCGGGACCTCCCGCCCCGTACTCGGGCGCCTCGACGCCCGCAAAGGCGTAACAGCCGAGCACCAGTTCATCGAGCAGCGCAGTCTGCCGCCGCCGTTGCAAACCCGCCAGCGCCGCCTGCAGAAACGACGTGTCCCAATACGTGCCGCCTTGTTTGAGCGGCGGGAATACGGGCACAAGCCCCTGGCGCTGCGCCGCCGTCGCCACGGGTATCCACAGGTCGAGAAACCGTTCGACGAGTTTCGCGCGTTCGAATTCGCCGGCCGGCCACATGGCGCGCTCGTTGGGGCGATCGAAACATGCGACGTAGCGCACCCCCCAACGCGCGTATGCCTGCAACAGGGGTTCCAATTCCGACAGCGCCTGCGGCGCGACGTATTTTGGTCGGATATGAATGATCGGCTCTACCCCGGCTTCTACCAGGCCGCGCACGAATCCCTCTGGAACTGAACGCGCGGGCGTGCTCCGCAATGTAAGCCAGGTGGCCCGTAAGGAATCCAACTCCGGCAGCCACGCGCGCAAATCCGCCTCGCGGTAGTGCACATCGTCCGGGTAATAGTGAAAGCCGATGCCGGTATCGGACTCAGGACGGGGTGATTGAATCATGTTTCGATGTTCGGGCTGCACTTAGCGTGTCACAGCCACTTTTACGATGCTGCCACGTTTGTCCACGGTAATGTGTGCGTAGTGGTGCGAGACACACCCATTCAGCGCCAGCGAATTGCCCAGTGTGTACACTTTCTGCTGTGGGTCGGCCCCGACGCTCTTCGACGCCGGCTGCTGTGATATCAGGCACTCGTGGTCGCGCCCGTCACAGGTAACCTGGGTTTTGTGAATCTTGACATCGCAGGACTCGACGTCGGGTAGGTAGCGCGCGGCGAGCGCCTTGACCTGAGTCAGTGTACGCGCCTCCTCGTCTGTGCCGGCGGCGGGCGAGTCGTCGTCCCCGGCCGAGCCTTTTGTGCATACCGCCCGTCCGATTGACTTCGCCGCGCCGCGCGCCGCCTTGACACTCTTGGCCGTGCTCCGGGGTGGCAAGACGCGTGGAGCGCGGATCAACGGATCACCGTAGAGCACAAAACTGATCAGCGTCTTCTGGTCTTCACCGTCCAGAAAGCCCTGACGTTCGTGCATTTCCCGCCCGAAACCCAGCTTGGCGATATGCAGCGCTTCTCCGACCGTGGCGCCGGTGAGCAACGCCTCCCAGAAATGGCTCCCGAGCAGGTCGGCGGCAATGAGCGGTCGCGTGACCGATCCATACGACAGGCGCGTGGACCCAATGACGGCTAGCGCGCCGGCTTCCAGAAAACGAAGGCATAGCGCTTGCCCCGTCGACTGCTTGTCAAGGATATGCGCCCCGTAACACGCCTCGGTCAGCACAATGCGCGGCGCGCGGCCATTGTTGGCGATGTCGGCCGGCCGCAGTGCAAGTGGGTACAACGGCGCAGCGCCGTCGGCGCTGGTGCGCTGGCCGTACCAGTCGGGTGAATCCTCCAGTCCGTGCAAGTTGTAGTACGACAGGTCCAGCCTTCCAAAGGCTCTCCGGGGTAATTCCTGTGATTCGGCCGGCGGGCTGGTGGCGAGGTCACGCGTGCGACCAATTATGTCGTATACGTGTCGTGACGCCTGCTCCCATACGTCGGCGCTGTATCCAAAACTGCGCCGGGCGTCCACGCCGGGCTGCCAGTTCGGCGCGACAATCCGAATCAGATTGAATGGAAACCGCAATCGATCCGGTGGGGCGCGGTGCGCGCTAATGGCGTTGCGCAAGGCCGCGATCAGCGGCGCGGCGTTCGGGCTGCACGGAGCAGGGATTCTCCCCACCGGCCAGTCGGGCACAAAGTAGTTCTCGTCCAGCGCACCGTACGGGTTGTCCGATGGAACGTCAGGATCGACGTCGTCGGTCGGGTTGGGCAGGCGGTGGAACGGCACAATGTCGTCGCCGCCGACAATGAGCAGCGAGCCGATAGTCCGGCCTTTGCGCGCCAGTCGATGGTTCAGGTCATGCAACAGGAGCTTGACCTGCCAGGGGTTGTTCTGGTCCACTGGTTCAAGGCCGTATGGGGTCAGGCTGTCCGGATCATCTGCGAAGACGAGCAGCGCGCGCCGGCGCCGATACTGTCGGACTGCGCCGACAAGCTCCTCCAGTAGTGCGGAGAGCTGCCGAAACGATTCCGGCCCATACTTGGCGGTGAGGTTGTGTCGGCTCGTGAGCACGACATGGACCGGGCGGCGGTGGTGGCGCGTGTTGGGACGGCGGCGCAATCCCAGCCCTTGCCGATGTCCCTTTTCCGGCAACTGCGCGGCCACCCGCGCGAGATCGGCCTCGATGCCCTGCAGCGTTTCGGGGGCCGGCGTTGTCGGGCTTTTCTGTAGCGCCGGGGGTTTGCGTCGGGGTCGTTTACGGCGCTGCTTGTTGCGGCGAGGGGTTGCGCCCTTAGCCGAATGCCCGTTGACCGCTGCGGCCCCTGATGTGCGCGAGGTCGAGGCGGCGAGCAGATTCGCCCCGAGCACTGTTGCGACCTTCGCCGGAACGGGGCCGGGGGCTGCAATGCTCGGCTCTTCGGGCCACAGGGCCACATAGGGATGCTCGCGCCCCCAGTAGCGCGCCACGACTTCCGACGCCGGGTCAAGCGCTGCGGCCGTGTGTATCCAGTACACTGCGTCTGTCTCGCCGCCGACGTGCAGCAGGCAGTCGGCGAGACAGAGCGCGAATGCGACACAATTTGGCCAGCGCTCTGCAAACGCCCGCGCGAGCGGTTGAGCGAGTTCGTGGGAGCCCGCCATCCAGTGCGATTGCACCAGGAATAAAGAGGGCAGGGGGGTGGCTTGCTCCGCGACGACGGCCTGTTCGGCTTCGGCGCGCGCCGTTCCGTAATCCCCCTCGACAAGAGCCTGCCGACCTCGGCTGACATGCTGAAGCCAGGAATCGTGTCCGGCGCTTTGGTTATCGAGGGCGTCGGCCAATCCCAATGCCAGCGCTGCCAGCTCGTCCAGTCCCTTCGCTTGCGCAAGCTGACCCAGCAGGCGCTGCCCGTCGGCGTGTTCGGGGTCACGGTCCACAAGCTCGGTCAGGACGCCGAGCGCTGCGTCGGGGCGGTCTTCGGCCACGTAGGCCCGCGCCAGCGCGAATTGTACGCGGATATCATGCGGCCAGAATTCAAGCCACGCGCGGCCCAGCGCCCGTGCATAAGCGGGCTGGTCTACACGGAGCGAGGCGTTGATCAGGCGGAGCAGGGCGCGGCGATTGAGCATGCCATGAGTGTTGCAAGGTGCGTGCCAGAGAGCCCGGTCTATGTTGGCGTTTCGAGTTCCGGCATATACTCAGCACGACTCCGCCTTTGGCCACAACGGCGCGTCATCCACCCGCGATCAATGTGATACCACGAAAGGATTCACGACCATGAGTTCTACAATTACCCGCCTGCTTGGAACGATGCTTATCGTCGCTGCCATCATCGGAATGGTATTCAGTGCAGCCGGAATTGTGGCGTTGTGGCGCGTCCATGCGCGGGCCCTCGACGCCCTGCTGGACGTGACGGATATTGTGCAGGCCACTTTGCAGGCTACCTCGGATGGCCTGCGCGTGGCAGATGCTTCTCTGGCGAGGGCCGCCGATAGCGTCGCGGCGCTGGAAGTTGCGACTGACTCGGTGGCGACTACGCTTGACGAAACCGTCCCGCTCACGCGTGGGGCGTCGGAACTTGTGGGGGACGAATTACCAGCGAGCATCGACGCCATGCAAGCGTCGCTCGGGGCAGCGGAGTCCGGCGCCCGTGTAATGGACGACACACTGGCAATCCTGTCGTCCATCCCTTTTTACCCCGGCGAACCGTACGATCCCGAGACAAGTCTTGGAGATGGTTTGGCGGCAACGGCGGAGAGTATGGACAGCGTCAAGCGATCATTGGTCGATATGCAGGCAAGCCTGGACCAGGTTGGCGACAACCTGGGGGCTATGGAAAAGACGGTGCAGGAGCTGGCCGCCGCCGTCGGCGGAATCGAGCAACCCATGGGCGATGCACGGGCAGTCGTAGGGCAATATGAAGATGTGGTGGACGCGCTCGTGGTTCAGGTTGCGACCCTGGCGGCGGCGCTGCCCCGTTGGATCGACCTGATCGCCTGGTTCCTGTCAGGCGTACTTGTGTGGCTGGGTTTTACGCAGGTCGGCTTGCTATTGCAGGGCCTGGAATGGACACGCGGGACGCACGATCCGCGCCCGAAGATCGGGGAAGGTTCCGGATGATTCCGGCCGTCACTCGGGAAGCTGAAGCATTTCGGCAAGCGCCATGTCCAAAATGACAGGGTTTTCATCGTCGCCGAGATCGGTGATCGCATCCCGGGCAACTCGCTTCGAATCCGCCAGCGTTCCTTGTACATGCACCCGGCCCAGCATAAAGCCGCGCACCCGTGCTTCGTCGTCGAGAAGCACATCGCCGATGCTGCCGATTTTGGTGCCGCCCGACGTGACGATCTCCCGGCCGCGGAAATCTGCCATGGCGAGGTAGTCTTCGCCGCCCGGCACGTCGTTCAAGCTTTTGACGGCATCGGATTCGCGCGCAAGCCACACGTCAACTCCGATGACGGCTAGTTGCGACCGCTCCACGATCTGCGGCTTGCGCCCCAACAAGCCCTCTTTGCCAACGAGGACGGCGATTACTTCACGAGCGTCGGCATTCAGATACAGGTCTTTTATGGAGCCGATCTTGCGACCTTCGTTGATGCTGATGATAGCGGTGTTGCTCAAGCTCTTGCCAGTGTTCATGACGCCTCCCGCACCTTCGATTGGTTAAACAGAGTCTACGCCACAGGCAGCGGCAAGGCAATAGTTGCACTTTGCGTGCTCATCTCGGAAGAGGAGCTAGTTGGTTCGGGGGGGGTCTACTGTTGGACCTCCACCGACATGCAGCGACGAATTACCCGCTGCTGGAAGACCCCCTGGTTGGCGTGCTACATCTGTGCGGCAACCGGGCTTTCGTTGATGAGGCGCAGCGCCTTGACGGCTGCAAGCTGGCGACGCGCCTCCAGATTCTTGCGATCCAGGCGTACGGCCTGGTCAAACAACTGTTCTGCCGAGCCGTAATCGCCGACCTGTTTCTGCACCAACCCGGCGTGGAATAAATAGTCGGGGTTGGCGGAGTCGCGAGCGATTGCGTCCTGATAGGCCTGCAACGCCCGGTCCAATTGGCGTCTCGTTTCGAAAATACGGGCGATTTCGAAGTGGGCGAGCGCCCCTTCTGCAGAAGTCTGCTGCAGTTCGATGGCGCGGTTGAAATGGACGAGCGCCTGGTCGAGGTGTCCCGTTTCGCGGCATAGCTGCCCCTGGCGCAGGTGATGCCGAGCGACTAGCGGCGCGGCCTGGGAGGCTTGTCGATACGCCTGCAAGGCGTTATCCGGGTCGCTCAGAGCGTGGTAGGCGTCGCCTTGCAGCGCCCACAGTTCAGCGTCTGTGCTGTTGGAAACAAGCGCTTCGCCGACAACCTCCAGGGCGTCCTCCGCGCGGCCTGTATCCAGGAGTAGCTTCGCCACTGCCTGTAAGACCGATTTGCGATCGGCGGCGTGCTCGGCGGCGCGCTCGTATGCGTCGAGGGCGCGATTCGTGTCGCCCCGCTGCGCGTAGAGCTGACCCAGCGCGACGAGCGCAACTGCGTTGTCTGGCTCATTGCGCACGGCAGTCGTGATGCGGCTTTCCGCCTCGCGCGGCCGGCCAAGCGCCAGCAGCGCCTCGGTTGCGCCGATCAACGGGGACACGCTGGTGGGCGCGCGCGCTATGGCAAGATCAAAATACTCAAGCGCCTTCGTAGCATCGCCGGTCTGAAGGCAGGCATTGCCGGCCGCTGTCAGCCAGGCCGCGTTGTCGTCCACTAACTCCAGCGCTGCCTCATACTCACGCCGAGCGGCGCGCGCGTCGCCATCTTCCGAGAACAACTCGGCCAGCGCGGCTCGGTACTGTGCGGCCTGTTGCCGAGGCAATCCCTTGGCCTCGGCCAGGTGTACTGCCCGTTGATCATGAGCGAGTGCGGCCGACCGCCGACCCTGTTGGCGATAGATATCGGCCAGTCGGTGCTGCCAGGACGCCCGATCAGGCGCGAGCTGCAGGGCGCGGCTCATCGATTTCTCCGCCTGGTCCAATTCACCTTGTGACGCCAACGCCTCTGCAAGCCAGTAATGGGCGGCGGCGTTGTCCGGTTCGAGCGCTGCGGCGCGTTTTAGGGCCGAAACCGATGTTTCGATTTTTCCCTGTTTGTGCGCTGCGCGGCCGTATTCGACCAGCGCGGGCACGTGGCTGCCGGACAAATTGAGCGCTGCCTTCGCGCTTTCCAACGCCAGCCCGATCTTGTCGTTGCGGCGGTACGCAGCCGCACGCGCGGTGAGGATTTCCGGGCGCGGCGCTGCGGCGGTAAGCGGCTCCAGCAGCGCGAGCGCTTTCTCTGGATCGCCAATGGCCGCGTGAGCGCGCCCGCGCCACTCCGCCAATTCCAGATTGTCTCCCGGCAGCGCTGCCGCGCGGTCCAGAATCCCGAGCACGCGTCCTAGTTCCTTGCGATCTTGCTTGTTGGCGACGTCTTGAGCGTCGTCCTGCGAACGGCCGGCGGCTCGCTCTTCTGCATATTGCACCCGCGCCCGCGCCTGTGCGACAAGGTAGTCACGTTTGTCTGGCCGGGTCTCAGACAAGCGGTGTAAGGATTCGATTGCGAGCGGATACTGCTTGGACTGCAGCTGAACCTTGCCGGCGGTGAAGAGCACTTCCTCGTCATCCGGAGCCAGGCGTAATGCGCGCTCGACATGGTCGCGGGCTGTCGGGAGATCGCCCAACGAGGCGTAGGCCGCGCCGAGAGTTGATATCGTTCGGGCGTTCGAATCGTCAAGGCGTTGAGCGTGCTTAAGTTGTTCGAGCGCGTTTTGTGCATCGCCGGCCTCCAGGAGAGTCGTCCCAAGTTCGTGATGCAGGGCGGCGTCCTCCGGTGCAATGTCTAGCGCGCGGCGCAGATGGCGGATGGCGCGCGCGACGTCTCCGGCTTTACGCGCTGCCGCCGCGACATTGCAATGGTGTTCCGGGCGGCCAGGTTCGCAGGAAGCCGCGTGCTCCAGCACTTGTAAACCCTCTTCGTACCGGTCGGAGGCCAGGAGGGCGTCGCCGAGCCGGCCGAGCAGCGTCATATCGTCCGGGGTGTAGCGGAGCGCACGCTGCCAGAGCGCAATAGCCGGCGTCGGATGGTCCAGGGCCCACTGCGCCTCCCCGGCGCGGCGCAGTAAATCGGCCCGAGTTTCGGGGGGGGCGTCAGCCTCCTCGCAGGCATCGACGGCGCGTAAGTAAACGCTATGTGCGGATTCGAAGTCGCCGCTTTCCTCGTGCGCCTGCGCAAGCAACTGAAAAATTGCCAGGTCGCCGGGCGCGAGCATGGCCGCTTGTTCGTAGGCCGCCAT
>JBHHUI010000081.1:0-8331 GCA_046753805.1 Anaerolineales bacterium | reverse complement strand
ATCCAGATTTTCTCGCCATGGAGCACGTAGTCATCCCCGTCGGCGCTGGCGGTGGTCTCAATGCTGGCGGCGTCCGAACCGGCGTTCGGCTCGGTCAGGCAGTAGCAACCGATCCATTCGCCGCGCGCCAGTTTGGGCAGATACACACGCTTCTGCTCATCCGTGCCCCACAACAGGATACACTGCGCGACAAGGCTGGTGTGAACGGTCATTAAACCGCGCACGGACGAGTCCACACGCCCCAATTCCTCGTATGCGAGTGCAAGGGACACGGTCCCCCAATCGCCGCCGCCGTACGCTCCCGGCAGCGGCCCGCCGAGCAGGCCCATCGCGCCCATGCGCCGCACGAGGTCGAGGGGCATTTCGCCTCGCTCGTCCATCTCGCGCGCGAGCGGCGCGACCTCACCTTGCGCAAATTCACGCGCGAGGAATTGGATGTGTTGTTGAGGCTCAGTAAGAGAAAAATCCATGTCAAATCGCGCAAACCGCATCGTTGAGGCGCGGCGACATCACTCAATCAATCAGGGCGATTGCAGATCATTGCGCCGCGCCCCCCGATATGCAACCGCCGTGTCCCTATGAGAGCACCGCTACGCCTTCGATCTCGATCAGCGCCGCATCGTCCCAAAGGGATTTGATTTCCACCAGCGTCATGGCCGGATAATGTTTGCCGAAATATTCACGATACACCGCGCCAATCTCGCGTGTATTGCGCTTGTATGCGTCGCGGTCGGAGACAAAGATGTTAAGCTTGACGACGTCCGTCAGCGCGCCGCCGGCGGCTTCGACGGCGACCCTCAGGTTCGCCAGCACCTGCCGGAACTGCGCCGCCATGTCGCCCGCACCAACCATGTTGCCGTCTGCGTCCATCGCGGTCTGCCCCGCAAGATACACGGTCGTCCCACCATCCGCCCGCACAGCGTGGCTGAAGCCGATGGGTTTGGCGAGACTGTCGGGGTTGATTATTGTGTTTGGCATGTGTCCGTAGTGACTGGAGATGGGCGATTCTTGCCAGTTGCCAATCTCCACTCTCCATTTACCTTCCTCGAAACTCCGGCGCCCGCTTTTCATTGAACGCCTCGTAGAAGCGCCGATGGTCTTCCCCCATCATCATCAAGGCCTGCGCCTGCGCCTCTGATTCGAGCGCGGACACGAGGTCCATGCTCCACTCGTTCGTGATGAGCTTCTTGGTCATGGAGATCGCAAACGTCGGCCCGTTTGCCAGCCGCAGGGCCAACTCGCGCGCGGCATCCATCAATTGCTCCGGCGGCGTGAGCCGGTTGGCGAGGCCAATTCGTTCTGCCGTGCGGGCGCTCACGTCGTCGCCGATCATGAGGATTTCGGTCGCGCGCCCGGCGCCGACGATGCGCGGCAGCAAATAGGCCGCGCCCATATCCGCGCCCGTGAGACCCACACGGTTGAACAGAAAGACAAACTTTGCGCGTTCGGACACGATGCGAATATCGGACGCCAGTGCAATAACCGCGCCCGCGCCCGCAGCCGTGCCGTTGATAGCTGCGATGATCGGTTTATCGAGTTGGCGCATATTGCGAACTACCGCACCGGTCATGCGCGTGAAGTCCAGATGGGCGCGCATGTCCGCGTCGAGCAGCGCGCCAATGATCTCGTGCACATCGCCGCCCGAGCAGAACGCGCGCCCTTCGCCGGTGAGCACCACCACGCGCACGTCATCCTCCGTTCGCAACGCGTAGAGCAGATCGCGGAACTGCGCGTAGATCTGCAGTGTGAGCGCATTCAATACGTCTGGCCGGTTGAACGTGATCGTGGCGATGTGGTTCTCTACTGAGTAATCGAAGTCGAATTCAGGCATTGGCACTCCGTGCTGTGGAGCGTCAGATTCACCCCACGCTCCACCCCGTCAAGCCGGGGTGGGATGAATTAATACATCACCATCCCACCGTCCACATTGATCGCCTGACCGGTGATGCCCTTCGCGTCCTCGCCCGCCAGCATCACAGCCACGTGCGCGACCTCTTCCGACTCAATCAGCCGTCGCTGCGGACTCGTATTTGCAAGGAACTTGACAGCCTCCTCTGCCGAACGCCCGGTACGTCCGGCGATCTTCGCCGCGTTCACCGCCGTCATCGGCGTGTCCGCGTAGCCCGGACAGATGGCGTTGACAGTGATGTTGTCTTTCACGAACTCCACCGCCAGCGAACGCGTCAGTCCAAGCACGCCGTGCTTGGAGGCCGAGTACGCGGCGATGTACGCGCCGCCGGTCTTGGCCGCCGTCGAGGCCACATTGATGATACGACCCCATTTGCGTTCCACCATGCCGGGCAGAAATGCCCGCGAAACTCGGAAGACGCCCTTCAGGTTCACATCCATCACCCGGTCCCAGACGTCATCCGGGTGGCCGAGGAACTTGTGGCTGGGCGCAATCCCGGCGTTGTTGACCAGGATGTCCACCGCGCCGAGTTCCGCGCCGACGAGATCGGGCAGCGCCGCTACACGCGCGCCGTCGACCACGTCACACTGGACTGCGTGGACGCGCCCGCCCGCAGCCCGGATTTCCTCCGCCACCTCTTCAAGCGCTTCTCCATGCCGCGCACAGACGGCGACGGCCGCGCCCTCATGCGCGAATGCCAGCGCAATCGCGCGCCCGAGCCCTTTGCTGCCGCCCGTGATAAGCGCCACGCGCCCTTGCATTGACTCTGACATATTGTGCTCCGCCAGTCCTTAACGCACACCGTCACGCCAGGTCGTTCGCGCCCGGCTCGTATCGGTGATGGATGAACATCCTGGTATCGCCGGACCCCTCACCCCCGCCGTCGCTACGCTCCGGCTCCCCCTCTCCCGCTGGGTGGGAGAGGGGGATGGGGGGGAGGGTGTGTCGTACATTAAATAGCTTCAGTTAGTTCAAAGCCTCAGGACGAGAAGCCCATTTCCGCCTCGACCTCTCCGTCCAGCGAGATGCCTTTTCCGGCAGGCACTTCAAATCCGGGCGGAATCTCAATCGTGGTCTCATTCGAATCCACGCCGCGATTCCCGGCAAAATCATAGGGGCGTACGAAATACGTGTACGTGTTTCCCGCCAGCGCGTACTCTTCCACATGCGAGGCGGTCTTGGAGGTGGTGAGATGTGCAAACGCGCCGCCGTTCACCGACCGGAAGATTTCATACCCGTACACCCCCTGCGGGTCGATAGCCTTCTCCCAGGTTAGCCGCAATTGACCGTTCTCACGGATGGCCGCCGTAAGCTTGCCATCTGTGGGCCAGTGCGGCGGCTCGCGGTCGTCGGGCGCTTCGGGCGCGTGCAGCACGCCGCGCGGCCACAGGCTGCCGCAGACCACCTTTTTAAAATTCTCGTCCAGGTTCTTGCAGACATTGCCATAGATGCAACGGATGATCTGGTCCTCGCGCCCGTCGCGCGCCTTCTTCGGCCAGTCGGGATCGGCGAGCAATGCCCGCGCAAATCCGATCAGATCAGCTTCCCCGGCCTGCAAGATGGACTCCGCCATCTGCGGCGTCGTGATCTTCCCGGTGGTGACGATGGGCGTGGTAAAGCCGTGCGCGTTGACGAACTCCTTGATCCCGGCGGCCAGATACACATTCGCGCCGTCCTGGTATTGCGCGGGCGGCATCGTGCGGTCGCCGGAATAGCCGGTGTATGGATAGAGCGGCTCGCCCTCCTTCTTGATCGCGTCCTCAAACTTGCCGCCGGCCGAGATGCTTACATAGTCCACGCCGAGCTGCGCCATGCGCAGCGCCATATACTTCGATTCATTCAGGCCATAACCGCCCTTGATGGCTTCTTCCCCGTCGAAGCGGACGCCAATAGGGAAGTCGTCGCCGACCTTGCGACGCGCCTCGACGATCACTTCACTCATCAACCGCATGCGCGATTCCAGGCTGCGACCGCCGTATTCGTCCAGCCGCTTGTTGCGCGCGGATAAAAACGAGGATAGCGTGTACGCATGCGCCATGTGCAGTTCGACGGCGTCATAGCCGCATGCGCGGGCGCGGGCGGCCGCTTCACCATAGGCCGTCACAATGGCCGCGATGTCGTCCTTTGTGAGCATGTCGACCGTCTGGCGCCAGCCGCTGCGCGCGATTTTGAGGAAGTGGATGATTTGAAGCGTCACCCTGGACGGGCTTGCATCGTGGACCCGATGCACCAGGTCTCGATGACCCGGCATAAACACGTCGTCATATATGCGCAGCAACTGGCCGCTCTTGGCTTTGTGTACCGCCGTGGCCTCCACCACGATCAGCCCCGGCTCCCCGCGCGCGAAGCGCACGTAACGATCGATGATGTCCTGATTGACAAAGCCATCTTCGCCCGACAGACGCGTCACCATTGCAGTGACGAGCGTCCGATTGGGCAACATCATGCCATTGATATTGAGCGAAGAGAAAAGATGTGGATACTTGGCGTGCGTCACGCGGCAACTCCATCCAGAAAAACTTCCATTACATGGTCCACCACATTCTCCCCGGCGGCCAATTCGCGCAGGGCATACGGCGTGAGCGCCACTTCCAGCAGGGCCACCAGGTGCCACGCCAGAATGCGGGGCGGGTGCGGTTTGATCTCGCCCTGCGCGATGCCATCAGCAATCACCTGCTCCACAATATCCGGCAGCCCGGACTGGTAGGCGCGCACGATGCGATTGCGAACCGGATCGCGAAAATAGTTCACATCGCGCCGCACGAGATGCATCAGGTCGCGTTTGGCGCGTGGGAGCTGCACAAAGGCTTCCAACAATCGGCGCAGACTGGCCTTCGCAGTGGCGTCGTCGTCCAGCACGGCGCGCAGCAGCGCGCGCTTGGCTGCAAAATCCGTTTGCAACATGCCCACATAAAGCGCCTCTTTGCTCTCAAAGTGGTGGTACAGCGCGCCGGTGGTCACGCCCGCTGCGCGAGCGATGTCGCGCATGGAAACATCGGCATAGCTGCGCTCCAAGAACAGCTTTTCGGCCGCCTCCAGCACAGTCGCGATGGTGGTTTCCGACCGCGCGTATTTGCCCTGCGTTACAACAGTTTGCATCGGCCTCTGGCGATTGGCGTTTCGTCAATCCGCAATCCGCGTTCCACAATCACGTAACCGTCGGCGCGTCATCAGAGAACTGCTCGTACAGGCGCCGCTCGACCACCCGCTCGATGCGAGTAATGGCGGTGTGGATTTCTCTGAAGGTCGTATAGAGCGGCGTAATGCCTAACCGGATGTTGTCGGGCGCGCGGAAGTCCGGCACTACGTTCATGGCATGGATCATCGCCTTGTCGATCCGCAGCCCGTCCGGATGCCGGATGGACACATGCGATCCGCGCTGACTTCCCGCCCGGGGCGAGCCGAGCGTAAACCCCAGCGGCGCAAGCTTGCGATCGAACAAGTAGATCAGGTATTCAGTTTGCAGCAGCGATTTCTCGCGCAGCGGCTCCATGCCGGCTTCCAGCAGCAGGTCCGCCCCGGCCTCAACCGCCGCCGTCGAGATCATGGGCGGCGTGCCCGACAGGAAGCGGCGGATGTCGGACTGCGGCTGATAGTGCAGTTCGAAATTGAACGGCGCTTGCTGCCCCATCCAGCCCGAGATCGGATTACGCAGTTCTGTCTGCAAGTCGCGTCGCACGTAGATGAACGCAGGCGCGCCCGGGCCGCCGTTGACGTATTTGTAGCTGCAGCCGACCGCCAGATCCACATTATCGCGCTTTAATTCCAGCGGCACAGCGCCCACGGAGTGTGACAGGTCCCACAGTACCAGCGCGCCGGCGTCCTGGGCAGCGGCAGTGATGGACTGCATATCGTACAGATAACCGCTCTTGAATGCCACGTGTGTGAGCGACACGAGCGCCGTGTCGCTGTCGATGCACTTTGTGATGACCTCGTTCGGCATGTGCACGGTGTCGGGCGAGCGCGCCATTTCGATGTGATGCCCCTGCCCGAGCAGCGTGACCGCCCCCTGCAGCACGTACAGATCGGACGGGAAGTTGAACTCGTCGGTAACAATCGTGCGACGGTTAGGCCGCGCGCACAGCGCCGCGATCGCAAGTTTGAACAGGTTGACGCTGGTCGAGTCCGCCACGACGACTTCATCCGGCCGAGCGCCGATCAGGCGCGCGATCTTCGCGCCGATGGCAGCGGGCGCATCAAACCATCCATTCCCCCAACTACGCACCAACCCCACGCCCCACTCATGCGCGACCAGCGTGCGAGTACGCTCGGCGGTCGCACGCGGCATACGCCCCAACGAGTTCCCGTCCAGGTAGATCAGGTCCGGGTCGGAGATGACGAACTCGTTCCGAAAGCGGCGCAGCGGATCGGCGCGATCGAGTTCGGCAGCGAATTCGGCATCAAGAGAAAACGCGATCTGGTCAGACATCGAGTTTCGACAATATCAGGCAGCCGAGGTCGGTTTCATGCGGGTGCGCGCCTCCCAGAGGGATTCGAAGAATCGCGGCCGCTGCTGGCTCGGTGCGAGCATCCGTTTGCGCCAGGCCGCGTTCACGCCGACAGTTTCCTTCAGGTATTCCGGTCCAAAGTCGCCCGTCCCGGACTTGCCGCCGATCATGCGCTCGACCATGCTCACATGCGACAGCCGCCAGAAGCGGAAATACTCGTCATATTCGAGCAGCAAATCCGCCAGTTGCTGCAGGTCGGCCATCGGGTTGTGTACATCGGCCGGCGCAAATATATCATCCACGTTATCCACGCCACGATTGCGCAATGCGGTTGCGAACGCCTCCGCCAGCGTCGGTTCCTGCAGGCGTTGCCGCTGGCGCTCTGTCAGCGGCTGAAAATTCATCCCATCCGCCCCATGCAGCAATGCCAGATACCCCTCATCTTGCCGCAGCCCGGAGGCAATTTCGACCTCTCGGAATTGGTAGGATTCGGTCCCGCTGGACGGAGCCAGTCCGCGCCGATAGGTGACGCCGCCCTCGGTCTTCGTCTCGTCGCGGAATTTCAGAAAGTCCATCGGCAGCATCGTAGTGGGGATGCTGATCTGATCGCGCAAAAACCGCTGCAGCCCCACGACGCGCTGCAGCACCTGAACCGCACGGGGCACATTCGGCGGGTTCGCCAGCAGCACCAAGCGCGCTTCGTCGATGTGCTCCAGCAGCACCCGGAACCAGATTTCGAATGCCTGATGTACAACGATGAACATCAACTGGTCGGGTCCGACCGGTTCCGAGGCTGCCAGCGCCTGCGGCAATTCATCTACCGGCGTCCAAGCGTCTTTCGGGCCGTCCTGCAATGTAAGCAGCACGTCCAGTTGCAGGTATTCGTCGCGCGTGTATCCGTTGTGTCCGGGCGCGAGACTGAGCAGCTTGGTGAAGCGCTCGCTAAAATACCCGCGCACGAGCCGCAGCTCCGCCAGGTGGGATAACACGTCGTCCGCCGGCGCCGAAGCGAAATCTTCCTCCAGCGACCGCAAAGCGACATCGAGCGCGTCGAACTGCCGGGAGCGCACACCTTTGACCGGATGGAACGTAAGTTGCCGGCCCGGATTGGTGAGCAGCACTGTCTCCACCAAATCGGCCTGTGCGATGAGTAGCCGTAACAGCCGGACGTCACGCTGCAGCAGCTTCGTAGTTTCCAGAGTGACATCCGATCTCGTCCCGGCTGCGGCGCGCAGATCGGCCAATATGACTTTGAACCACAACTCAAACGTCTGGTGGGCGGCCAGGAAGAGCATTTCGGAGCGGGACGACGTAAGCGGGCACTGCAGCGTCAGCAATCGAGGCGCGCGAATGTACGTGCAGTAATGGGTTTGAAACGGATGGGCTACGCGGTGACCGCAAGGCGGATCATCTTGCCAGATGGCGGGTTCAAACACGACGGCTCCACAGAGGCAACGAAAACCGAACGAGTGGTATGTTTTATCTTAGTGCGATTTTGGTGCGTGTCAAGTCGATGTGATCGGGACGGAGGTCTCTGCCCGACGATCGTTTAATTTGCGCCTGCGGTGCTCTGAGCTACAATGAACGCGAAGAACCCCGACAGCGCCGCAGAGGGTACGGCGATGAAAACAAACACTGGCATTGCAGGCGCCCTGCTGGCACTCGAAACGCTGATTGGTGCAGCGTGCGGTCTCGCGCCCCTACCGGAACCCACCGTAGTTCCGACCGCAACATTTACCCCGGAACCGCCGGCGACGGCCACGCCAACTCTCGGGCCGCGCGAGTTCTTCACTGGCGTCTTCTGCTGGAAATCTCCCATCGACGTGGGCGAGTTCAACCTGTTGCGGTTTTTCAGCGACGGCACCGTGCTCGAAGCTACCGTTGCGCCGTTCTCAGACTGCGCGGACGCCTGGGAGCAAATGCAGGAACACATGACGCTGGAGAAAGCGCAGGCCATCGGTCACGGCAAATACT